>DATKFB010000552.1:0-3305 GCA_035544435.1 Polyangia bacterium | reverse complement strand
GCGGCCTGGAAGGCGGTCGAATCGCGCGGCGGCGTCGTGCCCGAGATCGAGGAGGACGGAACGCAGGCGCCACCCGCCTGGTGGCGCTACCCGAATCCCCGCCGCGCCGCTGAGCTGCTCGCGGCCGAGGCGCGCGACCCGAAGGGCCTCTTCGCGCGCGTCGCGCCGGCCGAGCTCGCGCCCGGCGATGTCCTCGTGCGGCCGACGGGCGCGGGCGCGTGCGGCCGCATGGCCGTGCTCGCGGGCCGGCTCGACGAGCGTTGGATGTTGCAGGACGAGCGCGAGGCGGACGGCGCGGCGCGCACGAGCGACGACGTCTTCTTCGCGGACGGCAAGGCGCTGCGTCCCGAGGCCACCGCCTACCGCATCAACGTCAAGGGCGACAGCTCCCTCGGCCACGTGCGCGAGCTCGAGCGCGACCTCGGCCACCTCGAGCGCACGATCGCCGAGCGGCCGCCGCTCATCGCCAAGAACGGGCGCGCCGTCGTCGACGAGCGCGTTCACGACCTGCTCGACGAGGCCTGGTCGCTTAAGGCCGATCCGGCCTTCGAGGTCCAGCGCCGCGTGCTGGCGGGCCGCGCGCTCGCGCTCGCGGCCGGGCTCGACTGGCCGGGCGCCGCCGAGAGCGCCGCCGCCGTCCTCGACGACGCCCAGCTGCGGGCGCCCGAGAGCGCCGACGTGCTCGTGGCGCGCGCGAGCGTCCACGAGCTTCGGGCCAGCCACGAGCTCGCACTGTCCGTCGCCCAAGCGGCCGCCGGGCTGCCGCACGCGCCGCCGCGCGCCCGCTACGTGCTCGGCCGCGCGCTGCTCGCGACGGGCAAAACGAAGGACGGCCTCGACGAGCTCCGGCGCTACCTCGCCGTCGAGCCCGGCGACCCTCGCGCGGCCGAGCTCGTGGCCACGGGCGGACGGGAGCCGCGCCTCGCGCCGCCGCCCGCGACCGAGGCGGGGCTGCGCTTCGGGGCGACGGCGACGCACGCGGGCGTGACCTGCGCGCCCTACGGATTTCATGTCGACTGGCCCATCGCCTGGCGCGTCGTGGGACAGTCGCTCACGCCCGAAAACGGCGTGCTCGTCGATCTCGCGACGGAGCGCGTGCTCGACGACGACGGCAACGCCCAGCGCGGCGCCGCCGTGCTGCTCGCCGAGCGACCCGACAGCCCCGCGGCGCGCGCCGCGCTCCTCAAGAAGGCCGGCCGCAACATGTTCCCGAGCGCCAAGCTCAAGACGCTGGCGCCGCTCGTGCCCGGCAGCCGGCGCGAGGGCTTCCGCGAGCGCGGCGAGGCCGACGGCGTCATACACGCGGGAGAAATTACGACGCTCGAGCACACGGGCGTCGTGGTCTTCCTCGTGCTCAACGCACCGGCGCGCGCCGCGCCCAAGCTCGAGGACGAGTACGTCGCCCTCGTCAAGAGCCTGACCTTCTCGCCCCGCGTCCCCTAACTCCATCGGGTAAGCCGCCGGCTGTGCCGGCGGACTCGACGAGGCTCCGCCGTCCCGTCGTGCAGGTCGAAGCGTCCATCATGCCCGGAGGATCGCCAAACTTCGCCGTCGCTTTCGCAGGACTGGTCGGACGGAGGGCGAGGGCGAAGTAGCTGGAATCGGGTGGAGAGCGCGACGTGCCGGTCTCGATCGGCGGCGTCACGCCCTTGCTGAGCTGCGACGTCGCGGTCCGATCCGAAGGCCCCCTCGGGGGGCCTTCATCAAACCACCCGCTCTGCGGGTGGTAGCTGATTGGTCGTGAGGGCGGTCAGCGCGCGTGGAAGCGCACCAGCATGCCGCTCTTCGGTTCGGGCGGGATGGTCTTCCAGTTGTACGTCATGTCCTGCACCGGAAGCTCCCAGGCGTATCCGCGCACGAGCAAGGCCAGGTAACGTCGAGTAGTCGAGCCCGAGGCAGACGTGCGCGCCCGTGCCCTGCGGAATGAAGGCCAGCTCGTGCTTGCGGTGCTCGGAGCGCTCGGGCCCGAACCGGTCCTGGTCGAACCGGTCCTGGTCGCGGTAGATCCCGGGGTCGCGGTTGTGCACGCCAAGGGCCAGATAGACGTGCCACCCCGCGGGCACCTCGAAGCCGGCGCACGCGAACGCGCGCTTGGCGCGTCCGAAGACGAGCGGCACGATGGGCACGTAGCGCTTCGCCTCGAGCACGACGGTGAGGCACGCCCGCAGCTTCGCGAGCGACTTCCATCATGAGAGGTCCGGACGCGGCGTGGGCGCGCACCTCCGCCTCGCAACGCGCGCGCAGGGCGGGGTCCTCCGCGAGCCGGCGCGCGACCTCCGACAGCAGCGCGTAGACGATGAAGCCGGCGATGACGATGTGGTGCGCGAACGGGTGGGCGTTCGCGCGCGAGACGTTGTCGGGGTCGTAGAAGACCTCGGCGCCCTCGAGGCCCGAGAGAAAGACCACGCGCTGGCCCACGACGCGCGATTTGAAGACGTTGCCGTGGCGCCTGCGGCGGTTCGCGAGGAACCCGAAGGGGTTCGCGAGCAGAGCGAGCGTCTCGCCGAGGAGCGGCAGGCCCAGGTTGCCGGGCGGCAACCTCGCGTGCGCGCTCACGGAGACAGCTCGGAGGCGCCCGTCGCGCGCGTCAGCGACGCCACGGCGATGTTGTAGTCGAAGACGGCCTGCAGATAGCGGTAGCGCATGTTGAAGAAGGCCAGCAGGGCGTCCGTGAGGTCGCGCGCCTCGGACAGGCCGAGGGCGAAGTTCTGCGCGACGGCCGAGATCCAGGACTTGGCGGCCTTCTCACCCTTCCCCACGGCCTTGATGCGTTCGCCGGCCTCGGTCATCTCGCCGTAGGCCTTGCGCACCTCGAGCGCGATGCCGCCCAGCGCCTCCGTGCGCCGAAAGGCGATCTCGGCGGCCTCTGCGCTCGTGCGCGTCGCGCGCGCGAGGCGCGGTCCGAGGTCGAGCTGCATGCGCAACGCCGCCGCCACGCCGGCCGTGGTGCTGTTGAAGTAGTGGCTCATGAAGGCGTTCTGCGGGTCGTCGACGTCCTGGGCGCGCGCGAAGGCGGCCGTGCCGATGATCACGAGGTCCGGGTACTCCTTACGGCGCTCGAGATCGGCGAGGGCGCTCTTGGCCTTGACCGCGTAGTCGAGCAGGCGCGCCTCGGGCCGGTTGTAGCGCGCGAGATCCTCGTAATAGGTCACGGGGTGCTCCTTGACTTCGATGGGCGCGAAGTCCTCGTCGTCGACGTCGACGTCGGAGGGCGCGAGGGGGCCGAGCAGAACGCGCAGGCCGTCGCGCGCCAGGTTCTGGCCGCGCTTGGCCTCGAGGATGCGGGCGTCCACCTCGGCGCGAAC
>DATKFB010000551.1:0-21067 GCA_035544435.1 Polyangia bacterium | reverse complement strand
CGGTCGGGCCCGCGCCGCCGTCGGAGCCGGCTGTGCCCGTCGTGCCGCCGCCGCCCGTGCCGGCCGTCCCACCGCCGCTGCCGGCCGTGCTGCCGGCGTTTCCGCCCTTGCCGCCCGTGCCGGCATTCGGCGTCGAGCTCGAGCTGCTGCACGCGCCCAACGACAGCGCGAGAACGATGAATCCGGCCTTCAGCGAGAATTTGTGGTTCGTAAGCATGTTCAGGTTCCTCACTCGCAGAAGTTGTTGGAGCACTTTTTGCCAGCCGCCGTGCAGTCGGAGTCCATCGTGCACGCCGTGCACCCCGGCGGCGTGGCCGTCTTCGTCGCGACCGACTCCCAGCGGCATCCGCAGGGGGCCGCGGGCGTGTACGGCTTGACGAATCCGCCGTCCTGAGCGCGCGAGACCTTCATCGCGCATTGCGGGATGACGTGCGCCGTTGCTTCGAGGTCGACGAAGTTGAAAGCCGCCGTCGTGACCGTGCCGTTGACCCAACCCGTGAATTTCATCGCCTTCGGGTTCGTGATGGTGTTCGTGTTGTCGGCGGCGACGAAGAAGTGCTCGGGGCCCCACACGACATAGTGACCATCGCGGACGTTACGCTTGTCGAACGCGTCGGACGTCGAGTCGGCGTAGTAGGCCTTGGTCTGGCCGAAGCCCTGGAACGCGAGCGCGTTCAGGTTCATACGGTTGGCGTCGAACGAATCGGCGGCCAAGAACCCGATGGCTTGGTCCTGGTGCGGCGCCGCCATGAGCGAGCTCACGAGGTTGCCGCCCGTGCCGTTGATCTTGCCCATGAAGGCCGCCGGGGGCACGTTGATGGCCTTTGCGACGATGCCCTGCGTGCCTGAGCCGCTGTTGCGCTGCTGCGTCGATTGCATGTCCGCCATCTGCGCCGCCGAATCGGTCGGCGGTGTCATGCCATCGGTGAAAGGCGTCACGCCGCCGCTCATGCCGCAGCCCCAAATGTCCTGGGCCTCGGCCGCAGTCAGGTTCGTCTGCGCCGTATTCGATTTGGGGACGATGATGATCATCGCCTGCACGGGGCCCTGCACGTCGGCAAGACCCGCGGGGATGGTCGGGTCGTTGCCGGGGCAGTTCTCGTAGAAGATGTCCGAGACGCCGACGTCGGCCTTCGTGCCGGAATCGAGCACGCACGAATGCTTGACCGGGGCCATCGTCGGGTCGGCGTTCGCGGTCCAGTAGTCCGCGTTGCCGGTGAGGGTCTTGTTGTCACGGATGTTCGTGGGGCCGTCGCAGGACGACGTCGCGCTATAGACGAGCGTGACTTGGTCGGCGCCGCTGAGGGCGCCCAACTTGACCGCCATGTAGCCAGCCGTGGGCTCGAACGCGCTGGAGCCGGAGAGGTAGATCGGGTTCGGACCGACCATCGTCGTGTCGCTGCACATGGGCAGGCCCTGCGCGTATGCCGCGCCGGCGAAGAGGCCGGCGAATGCGGCCGCGCTCCCCGCAATCAAGGTTGTGCGAAAATTCATTGTTCAGTCCTCCAATAGGTGGGCAATGAGACGTTTCGTCGCGACGTTTATCAAGCCGCCCCGTTGTCCAACAACCGGAAATGCCGTCACCGCCGCAAGTGTTGCATCTGTGTCTCCTGCGTGGCGCACAGGTGACGAATCGGTGAATTGCGACGGTCTTGTGACGTCCGTGCAACAGGCTGCCAGCGTCACCAAAGAGTCACCGGCCCGGGGCGCGCGGCCGGCCTACGCTGGCGCTCCATGTACCGCGTCCTCATTGTCGAAGACGACGCGGACATCAACGCGACGTTGCTGGAGGCCATGCGCATCGCGGGCTATGACGCGGTCGGATGCCTCACGGGCGAGGAGGCGTTCGCCGAGGTCCAGCGCCGCTGCCCGGACATCGTGTTGCTCGATCAGATGTTGCCCGACATCGACGGCGTGGAGATCTGCCGACGCTTGCGGGCCGCCCCGCGCACGAGCCGCGTACCCATCATCTTTCTGACGGCGCGCTCGGACGAGCAGGCGCGCGTGCGCGGCCTCAGCGTGGGGGCCGACGATTACGTCGTCAAGCCGTTCAGCATGCAGGAGCTCTTGCTGCGCGTGCGCGGCCTGCTGCGGCGGTCGTCGTCGCTGCCGGAGATCCGGCTCGCTCCCGCGTGGTTGCACTGCCGAGAGCAATTTCGCGTCTGGGACAGCTACGCGAAGATTCACCTCGACCGGGGCGAGTGGCAGGAGTGCCTGGAGCTCTGCCGCAGCATCTTGCACCGCTGCGAGCAAGCGCTCAGCCCGGCCGAGCGGTGTCTGCTCTACTCGCGGCTCGCGCGTTGCGCGCAGAAGCTTGGCGACGAGAAAGCCGAACGGGCATGGCAAGAGCTCGCACACGAGCAGTCGCGCTTCGCCTAGGGGTCGCGACCGAAGGTCGCGAGGTGGAGGGGGAGGGCGCGGAGGCCCCGACGGGAGCCCGTTGCCGTCCGGCAGACGGGCGCCTAGGGGTCGCGACCGCTTCACTCCCAGCGCGTGCCGAGCGCGGCGTCGACCGAGAGGAGCGTCATGCGGTCGCGCAGCCACAGCATGAGGTCTGCGATGTCGATCGAGCCGAGCAACAACCCGCGCGCGCAGACGATCGGCATGTGCCACTGGCGGGCCGCGCACATGCGGCGCAGCGACGCGCCGACGGTGTCGGTCGCGCGCAACGGCTCGGGACAGCTCGTCATGATGCTCGCGATGATGCCCTCGCGACCTTCGGCCTCGAGATCGGCGTGGGCGAGCAGGTCACGCTCCGTGACGACGCCGAGCGGACGCTGCTGGCGCGCGACGACGGCCGCGCCGCGCCGCGAGCGCCGCAGGGCCTCGATGGCCCCGCCGACGCTCAGCTCGGGCGCAAGGGCGAGGGAAGGCCCGCGGGGAACCTCGCCCACGGCCATCCCGAGGTGGACGGTGCCGAGGCCCAGCAGCTCGCCTCCGCTTCGTTCGTCCGAATCACCGATGCCGCGCACGTCGAAATCGAACATTTCATTCTCCTTTTTTTCTTTGGAGAATGAGCCCTCCGCGCGGGCGTCGCAGTGACAGTCGGGAGACTTTTGCGCGACGCGGTCGAAGCGGGCTAGGACGCCGTGCCGACGTCGACAGCTTCGGCGATAGCGTCGCCGATCTCGAGCGGCAGCGACGGGGGAAGGCGGGGCGCCGGCGCGGGTCCGATGCGCGGGGGCATCGACTTTGCCTTGGGCTTTCCGAACGCGCAGTAGAGCGAAACGCGGCGCCGCTGCGGGTCGGCGTACCCGATGCCGACGAAGAACGCGCAGCGCGCGCAGTCGTGGATCACGGACGCGTACGCCCCCTTGGCGGCGTCCTCGCGGCGCAGGTTGAGCGGGCAGCCGAGCACGCGCAGCGAAAACGCGTCGTCGACGGGCAGCGGGCGGGCGAGCGCGCAGCGGCAGCGCCAGCGCGGTAGGCCGCGCTCGCGCAGCGGGCGCCAGCGCAAGGGATCGGCGACGACCGCCGCGCCGTCGAGCACGATGAGGGGCGCGGAGGCCGCCGACTCGGCGCGGTTGGGCAACCGGCTGCCGCCCTCGAGGCGCACGATGAGGCACACCCGACCGGCGGCGTCGCTGAGCGTCAGATCGGCGCGGCGGCCGTGCCCGAGGTGAGCGTCGAGCTCGAGGTGCGCGTGGCGGCGATCGAGTGGCCGCCAGCGCTCCTCGCCGCACGCGTCGCAGACCCTGAGGATCTGCGGCGCCGGACCGCGACCCTCGCGCCAGGCCTGAACAGCTTTCCGAAGCGTTCGTTTGGCGGCTGACATGCGAGGAGGTGCGCACGATGCCACAGTCGCGCCACGGAATTGTGACAGTTGTGTGACAGACCAGACGTTCTGTAACCCGGGAGAACCCCACGCCTTCTCGCTTAGAGCTGGGAGGCGAGCGGCAGCGTGAACCAAAAGAGGCTGCCGCGGCCGGGCGTGCTCTCGACGCCCACAGTGCCTCGCATCGCCTCGACGAGATGCTTGACGATCGAGAGGCCGAGGCCCGTGCCACCCATGTCGCGCGAACGGCCCCCGTCGACGCGGTAGAAGCGCTCGAACAGGCGGGGCAGATGGCGCGGCTCGATGCCAGGGCCCGTGTCGACGATTTCGACGCGGGCGCTGGTGGCCCCGTCGACGACATGCGCGCGCAGCGTGATCGAGGCGCGCGGCGGGCAATACTTGACGGCGTTGTCAACGAGGTTGGTGAGCACCTGCTCGAGCGCGCGTCGATCTGCCTGCAGGACGAAACCCTCGGCGGGAATTTCCAGGGCGAGCCGCTGCCGCTTCTCGTCGACCTTGACACGGAGGAGCGAGACGACCTGCTCAGCGGTGGCGCGCAGAGGCAGCGCCTCGAGCTCCGGCTTGTATTCCTGCGACTCGATGCGCGACAGGTCGAGAAGATCCTCGACGAGCGCGCCGAGGCGCTGCGCGTTGCGGTCGATCATGTCGACGAAGCGCGCGCTCGCGGCCGCGTCGTGCTCGAGCGTGTGGCGCAAAGTCTCGACGGCCGAGCGCACGGCCGTCACGGGCGTGCGCAGCTCGTGGGAGACGTTGGCGACGAAGTCCTTGCGCAGCGTCTCGAGACGCCGGATCTCCGTGACGTCGACGAAGACGGCGAGCAGGCCCGCGGCTTGACCTTCGTCCTTGCCGTCGCCCTTGCTCGAGGGCAGGGGGCTCGCGTGGACAAGCAAGCGCTTGCGCGTGAGCCCGCCGACCTCGATCTCGCCGGAGGTGGGCTCGTTCGAGGAGAACGCGCGATCGAGGATCTCCTGCAGGTCGGCGTTGCGCACGGCCTCGAGCGGCGCCTTGCCCTCGACGGCCGGTCCGAGCAGCAGCGTGCTGCGCAGCGCGGGGTTCACGAGGAGGATGCGCCGGTCGCCGTCGAGGACGAGGACCCCTTCGCGCATGGACTGCAGGATGCGGCCCAACAGATCGCGCTCGCCGCGCAGCTCGGTCAGCGTCGTCGAGAGGCTGCCGGCCAAGTGGTCGAGCGCGCGCCCCAGCTCCGCGATCTCGTCGCTGCCCGTGACACGCGTGCGCGCGAGCAGATCGCCGCCCGACATCAGCCGCGCGACGTCGGTCATGCGCCGCAGCGCCCCGGACAAGAGCTGAGCCGCGCCGCTCGACATGACGATCGCGACGACGAGGGCGACCGCGAGGGCCACGAGCAGGAGATGGCGCAGCTGGCGGAGGGCCTCGTCGACGTCGGCGAGCGGTACCGCGAGGCGGGCCGCGCCCCGCGTGCCGTCTGGCATCGTCAAGGGCACGGCGGCGTAGATGAGCCGGTGGTGCACGGTCGCGCTCCAGCGCATGGACGAGCCGCTCCCGCCCGCGAGCGCCTGCGCGACCTCCGGTCGGCTGCGGTGGTTTTCGAGCGCGCCCAAATCCGCGAGCGGGACCTCCGAGTCACCCAGCACGCCGCCGTCGCTCGCGATGAAGGTGACGCGACCCTGGGCCCGCGCGCCCAGCGTGTCCGCGAGCGCGTCCCACGTCGCGGGGCTCATGTCGTGCACCCCTTCGGCGGTCTGCTCGATGAGCGCGAGCCGCGCCAGCAAATCGCCGCGGATGCGCGCCGTGAGGGTCGTCTCGATCTCGGGTCGCAGATACAGCTCCGCCGCGACCATGGACACCACGATGAGCCCGAGCGAGACGGCGAACAGCTTGGCGCGGATGTCCAGCTTCACGAGGTCTCACCGCTCGGTGGGGGGCGCCTCGTCGGGCGGACCGCCCGTGAACCTGTAGCCGACGCCGCGCACGGTTTCGAGGTACGCGCCCGCGTCGCCGAGCTTCTCGCGCAGCCGCTTGACGTGCGTGTCCACGGTGCGCGTGTTGACGTCGCTGCTCATGCGCCACACCTCGTCGAGCAGCACGGCGCGCGACTGCACGCGGCCGCGGCGATCGTAGAGCGTGCACAGCAGGCGCAGCTCGAGCGCCGTGAGCGCGATCTCGCCCGTGCCCACCCACACGCGGTGCCCCTCGCGATCGATGCGCAGGCGCCCGAAGGCCGCGAGGCCGGCGCCCTCGGCGGGCGCGCTGCGCCGGCGCAGGATCGCCTGCAGGCGCAGCGCGAGCTCGCGCATGCTGTACGGCTTGACGACGTAGTCGTCGGCGCCGAGCTCGAACCCGACGACGCGATCGATCTCCTCGCCCTTCGCCGTCAGCATGACGATGGGGATGTGACGGGTCGCGGGATCGCTCTTGAGCGAGCGGCAGACGTCGGACCCCGACATGTCCGGCAGCATCAGGTCAAGCAGCACGAGATCGGGCGATTCCGCGGCGACGCGCGCGAGCGCCTCCTGACCGGTGCCCACGATCGTGGGCTCATGCCCCGCCTGACGCAGGTTGTACGAGAGCACCTCTTGGAGATCTTCTTCGTCCTCGACGACCAGAATGCGCGCCATGGGCTCGACGGTCGCTTCTACCATTCCCTCGCCGCCTCAGGGTGGCTTAGAGCGCGCGAACTTTACTTTGGGCCGGTGGCGAAGGGCTGTGACAGGCCTGCAACAACGCCGGGTGGCCGGGGTCCGCGTCCGTTGAGGCGAGATGGATGCGGAATCGTCACAGGGCTCACGCGGGCCCGCTGATATACGGCTGGACATGGAGACTGCCTTCCTTCGCGTGACGGATCCTGCGCTCGACCCCTCGGCGATGACACCGCTGGCGCCGCGTAGCGAGGCACTGCCTCGGCTGCACGTCCGGCGCATGAGCCAAATCCCCTCCTTCGCACCGTTACCGCACGCGCAGACCTTCGGGCGCGTCGCGGCGACCTCGCCGCTCATGACAGAGGTCTTCCTCGTGCTGCGCCGCCTCGCGCGCACCGACGTCACGCTTACGCTCATCGGCGAGACGGGCACGGGCAAGGACATCGCGGCGCACGCCGTCCACGACGCGAGCGCGCGCGCCGGCGCGCCTTTCGTCGTCTTCGACTGCGGCGCCGTCGCCCCCAATCTCGTCGAGAGCGAGCTCTTCGGTCACGAGCGCGGCGCCTTCACGGGCGCGCACGCCGAGCGCGAGGGCGCCTTCGAACGCGCGCGCGGCGGCACGCTCTTCCTCGACGAGATCGGCGAGCTGCCGCTCGACCTGCAGCCGCGCCTGCTGCGGGCGCTCGACTGCGGCTCGATCCGGCGCGTGGGCGGCGGTCGGGACCGCGCGACGGACGTCCGCGTCGTGGCCGCGACGAACCGCGACCTCGCGGCGCTCGTCGAGGCCAAACAGTTTCGGCAGGATCTCTACTTTCGGCTCGCGGCGGCGGTCGTGCAGCTGCCGCCGTTGCGCGAGCGGCTCGAGGACCTCCCGCTGCTCGTGCCGCAGCTCCTGACCGACCTCGGCCGCGACTTCGTGCACGTGCCGGAGGCGACCTACGAGCAACTCGCCGCGCACCGCTGGCCGGGCAACGTGCGCGAGCTCAAGCACGTTCTCGCCTACGCGCTCGCCTTCGCCGACGCCGGCGTGCTCGAGGCGGGCATGCTGCGCTTCGCTCCCGAGACGAGCGCGGCGTCGTCGCTCGAGCGGCTGCCGCTCGGCGGCCAATCGCTCACCTCGCTCGAGGAGGTCGCCATCCGGCAGACGCTCGTGCTCACGAGGGGCAACAAGGTCCAGGCCGCGCGCCTGCTCGGCATCGCGACCTCGACCCTGTACGAAAAGCTCAAGCGCCTGGGCCTGTGAAGACTTAGACTCCTGTCGCTGGCGGCCAAGATGGGCCGCCGGGCACGAAAAGGAGAGGCACATGAGTCTTCACATCGGAAGCATCGCCCCCGACTTCGAGCAGGATTCGTCGGAGGGGAAGATCAAGTTCCACCAGTGGCTCGGCGACAAATGGGGCGTGCTGTTCTCGCACCCGGCCGACTTCACGCCTGTCTGCACAACCGAGCTCGGGCGCGTGGCCAAGCTCAAGAGCGAGTTCGACAAGCGCAACGTCAAGGTCATCGCGCTCTCCGTAGACTCGGCGGCCTCGCACAAGGGCTGGATCGGCGACATCGAGGAGACGCAGGGCACGAAGATGAACTTCCCGATCCTCGCCGACGCCGACCGCAAGGTCTCGAAGCTCTACGACATGATCCACCCCGAGGCGAACGACACGCTCACGGTGCGGTCGGTCTTCGTGATCGACCCGAAGAAGAAGATCCGCCTCATCATCACCTACCCCGCCAGCACGGGCCGCAACTTCGACGAGATCCTGCGCGTCATCGATTCGCTCCAGCTCACCGACAGCCACTCGGTGGCGACGCCCGTCGACTGGAAGGACGGTCAGGACTGCGTCATCGTGCCGTCGCTCAAGGACCCCGAGATCATGAAGCAGAAGTTCCCCAAGGGCTGGAAAGAAGTGAAGCCCTACCTGCGCCTGACGCCGCAGCCGAACAAGTAGCGACGGCTGCCCCGCTCATCGGCGCGCGTGCGGTAGCAGCGCGCGCGCCGCCTCGCCGCAGGCCTTGTCGCAATCGGGGAAGAGGAGCACGAAGGAGGCGGTGTTCCGACAGTGCTCTTGCACTGGTCCTTCGTGGGCTTCGGGCAGCCGGCACGTCTCGCGGAGATCGTCGTAGGCTCGCCGAAAGACCTCGGTGCGATGCGACGGCGACAGACCCGCGATCGAGCGCTCGACACGATCCGCGGCCAAGGTGAAGAGCAATCCGACCGCGCCTAGACCCAAGATGACGACCAGAAGCGCCAAGGCGCCTTTCGGCGGCTGACGCTCGGTGGCCTCGGGGACCGCATCGGCCGTCGAGCGCCGCGACATGATCGGGATGATGTCAGCCTCGTGCGACATGGCGCATGTTCGGAATCTGCAGAAGTCACGCCAAGATATCGGCACGAAACACGCCGCAGCCGCCGCGATCTCGGGACCGCGACCTGCGTTCTGCACCGATCACGGGCGTGAGGACATTGCCGATCGCAGGTCGGCGGGGAGCAGCCCAGCTGTCGCGCGGTGCCTGGAGCTACCGTGCGCTGCCGCCCGCCTCAAGGGCGACCGCGGCCGCGAACAAGAGCGGCGCCAGCCCGAGCTTCAGAGCGTTGCTTCCCATCGGCCCGACGTGAGCAGCCGTCGGGGCCGAATGGGGAGGGGCGCCCCGAGCAGGCGGTACGTCGACCGCGCGACGCGCACGAAGAGCGGCGAATTGGACAGCGTCCGCGTGAGCGCCTCCTCGGAGATCGACGATCGTCTGGCGTGGCGGCGCAGAATGTCCAGGTCGGCAGAGCCACCTGCGCTCCGGAAGGCGTCTATCAAGACCTGTTCTTCACGCGTGGGCGTGCTCTCGCTCTGCGGTGCCGCGCTCCAGGCGCGCGACCGATTGTGGCTCCTCACGAGCTCGTCGAGGTAAGCGCACACGACGTCGTTCGGGGCGTCGCGGAACCAGTGCCGCTTGCCGAGCGCCGACAAGACGTCCTCGCGAGGGACGCTGCCCGTGACGGCGATGATCTTGGCAAGCGCCGCCTTCGGAGGTGACTCGACCTCGAGGAGCGTGAACCATTCGTGCTCCGCATCCAGCCAGCGGAGATCGCCCAATCGCGCCAACGCGCGTCTGGCGACGACCGACCGTGGCTCGTTGCACGTTGTCGTCAGCCGAAAACGTTCGGAAACCATCCCGACCGTCGTGAATCCCCAGGTGCGAACGAAGCGGGTGGCGACCCTCGCGACGGCGCGCTCGATGCTCTCCTCGTCCAGGGCCGCCCGCGGCCGGCGACCGAGCTCGCCGCCCTTTTCGACCCGATCGGGGAACGTCGGCTCGATGGGAGCGTGGTCACGTGGGGCGACACTCCGCATGCTCGGCCTCGGACCAAGCACGACGAGTGCCAGAGAAGACCCGCAACCGGCGCGGGGTCAAGGACCAGAAATATTGCAAATTGCAGGAATCGGCAATAATTAGTCCTGCATTATGAAATAGTTAATTGAATCAGCAAGTTACGGCGATTTAATGGGTACGAAACCAGCGCTTAACCGGCCGCCGCTAGATTGGCGTGGTTCTCAAAATTCTCACTCACGAAGGAGCGCGAACCATGGCTGCCGAGCAAACAACGACCGGAACCGCACCCGGGCCCAGCCGAGCGACGCTCGGCCTCACAGGACTGACGATCAACGCAATGGCGCTCATCGCGCCGGGCGCATTCCTGTGGCTCACCTATCAGATCCAGTCTCTTTACGGCGCGCCCATGGCCGGGTCGGCCATGTGGTTCGGCATCCTCGCGGCGCTGCTGCTGTGCTTCGCCACGGCGATAAGCTACGCAGAGCTCTCGAAGCTGTACCCGGGCGCCGGCTCGTCGTACTTCTTCGCCGAGCAGGCGTTTCTCAGTAAGACGAAGGCGTACCGATTCGCGCGCCTCGCGAAGTTCGTGACCGGGTGGGCGAGCCACCTCTATTACTGGGTCTACCCAGGATGCATGGTCGGCGTGACGGCCCTCATCAGCGGGTATCTCCTCAACCAGTTCTTCCCGGATACGTTCAGCGGCGGCTTCAACAGCCCGCTGTTCATGTACCTGTTCTGTTTTGCGTTCGCGCTCGGCGTCGCGTACATCGCCTATCGCGGCGTCACCGGCACGACGGCCGTCAACGTGGCCATCAACGTGGTGCAGATTACGGCGCTCGTCGTGTTCGCCATCATCGCGATCGCCTACCGAGCGAATCACCCCGAGGGCGCGCGCGGCCTCCAGCTCGTCAACGGGACGCCCGTCGACTTCGTCGTCGCCCAAGAGCCCGTCATGGATAATGGAAAACCCAAGGTCGACGCGACCGGCGCGCCCGTGATGCAAAACAAGATGGACGCCGCCGGCAACCCCGTGCCCGAGATGAAGGACGGCCAGCCGGTGCCCTTCCTGCTGAGCTACGCGCCCGACCAGGCCACCACCATGGAGCCCGTCGACGCCGATCATCCGAAAGACCTGACGCCGCACTTCAAGTTTCATGCGACGGCGGGCTCGGTCACGGCGCCGCACGGCTTCTCGTTCATCTTCATTCAGGCCTGCATCGCTATCCTGATCCTCGTCGGCTTCGAATCGGTCACGTCGATGGGTGAGGAGGCGAAGAACGCCAAGCGTGACATTCCGCGCGCCGTCCTGCTCTCGCTCGGGATCCAGGGCCTCGTCTGCTACCTGTTCGAGTACTTCGCGGCGAACTACTTCTTGAACTCCGGATACAACATGCCAGCCGCCGCGGCCTCGGGAGCGCCGATCGGCGACATGATGGTGATGGTCGGCACGTGGCTGTTCGGCAGCTACTCGGCCGGTCGGGCCTTCATGCTCGTCGAGGCCTTCACGGTCTTCCTCGCCCTCATCGGCACGACGCTCGCTTGCCTCAACACGGGCGCGCGCGTGACGTACGCCATGGGCCGGGACGAAGAGGTGCCGGAGCACTTCGGCATGTTGCATGGCAAGAACCTGACGCCGCACCGTGCGATCTGGACGCTCGCCGTCCTCTCGGCGGTCATCGGCATCATCACCGTGACGATCTACTTGGGCGGAACAACGCCGACCCCGCTCGACCCGAAGTATCACAACATCTGGTACAGCTTCGGCCTCTTCAACCCCGACACGCTCTCGAAGCTGCCCAACACGTTGGTCATCGTCACGCTCATCAGCAACTTCGGCACCTTCCTCCTCTACATGCTCACCTGCGGGATCGCGATCGTCGCCTTCCGAGAGCACCACAGCTTCAGCGGCTTCAAGCACATGTTCGTGCCGCTGTTCGGCTTCGTCGCCAACCTGCTGTGCATGCTCTTTTATCTGGTGGGGCCGTTCACCGTGTCGGGCATGAGCTGGAAGGAGCCCTTCATCGCCCTCGCCGTTTGCGGCGCGTGGGGCGTCTACGGCGCCTTCTACTTCATGCGCGTCAGCAAGGCCAAGGGCCGCGCGGTGCTGCTCGACAAGCCCGCCACGACATAGCACCGGTCGAGCACCATGGAGACAGCGGCTCCCGATCCCGGCCGGCAGGGCCAAGAAGGATCGGGAGCCGCGCCGTTCGCGCTCGAGGTCGCGACGCTCAGCGAGACGGGGCCCGTGCGCGCGCAGAACGAGGATCGTTGCGGCCACCATCAGGAAGACGCGACGACGGTGCTCGTCGTCGTCGCCGACGGTGTGTCGAGCTATCCGGCCGGCGACGTCGCGAGCCAGATGGCCGTCGACGTGACCCTTCGCTCTTTTCGCGAACAAGACCCGAGCAAGCGGCTAGACGTCCGTCTCGGACGCGCCGTGCAGCAGGCCAACATCGACATCCACGACCTCGCGCTGACCGTTCCTGAGCTGCGCGGCATGGCGACGACTGTCACGGCGGTGGCCGTCGCGCGGGGAACGATGGCGGCGGCCCATGTCGGCGACAGCCGCCTCTATCTCGTGCGGCGCGGACGCGCTCTACAGCTCACGAAGGACCACACGGCGGGGCCGTCGGTGCTGTCCCGGAGCGTGGGACGCGACCTCATCGTTGCCATCGATCGGCTCACGCGCCCCCTCGAGCGGGACGACGTGCTCGTGATCTGCACGGACGGACTCCACAACGTCCTGCAGGATTCAGACTTCGCGGCGCTGGCGTCGGCATCCGAGCCTGAGCGCTCTTGTCGCGCCCTCATCGACACGGCCCTCGCGCGGAAAACGACCGACAACGTCACGGCCGCCGTTCTCCGCATGGTGGGTCCGACGCCTGGCGCTCCCCCCGCCGGCGGGGTCGGGGCGAAGCTGCGCCGGCTGATCGGCCGTTCGGGTTGAGCGCCCTCGGGGCCCGGTTGTTGCATGATGCCGCGCGTACTATGGTCGGAACGATGGCGACGTTCGCGGCGGGAACCTGATGCGCGAGGTCGGCGTCGGGGAGAAGATCGATCAATTCGCGCTGACTGAGCTGCTGGCACGCAGCGGGATGGCCTCGATCTTCAAGGCCACGGACACCGAATCGGGTCAGACCGTGGTCCTCAAGCTCCCGCACCCCCAATACGAGAGCGACGTCGTCTTCTTCGAGCGCTTTCGCCGCGAGGAGCTGCTCGGCCAGCGCCTCGAACATCCGTACGTCATCAAGATGCTCAAGCCGCCCGCCAAGAGCCGCATGTACATCGCGATGGAATACATCGATGGCCGTTCGCTTCGCGCCGAGCTGCAAGCGAAGCGGGCGCTGCCCACGGCGCGCGCCCTCGAGATCGCGCGCCAGGTTGTCGAGGCGCTCGTCTACCTCCATGCGAACGGCGTCGTGCACCGCGACATCAAACCGGAAAACATCCTGCTCGTGGGCGAGCACGGCCTCAAGATCCTCGACTTCGGCATCGCGCTCGACGAGTCGGCGCGTCGCCTGACCTGGACGGGACTCTCGGCGACGATCGGGACGCCGGACTACATGGCGCCCGAGCAGGTCGGGGGGCGGCGCGGCGACGCGCGGACCGATGTCTACTCGGCGGGCATGTTGCTCTACGAGATGCTCACGGGCGAGCTGCCCTATGCGGGTCCGAGCGCGCAGGCGCTCATGCGCGCCAAGGCGACCGAGGAGCCCACGCCGCCGAGCTACCATCTGCCGACCATCGACCCGGCGCTGGAGATGATCATTCTGAGGGCGATCGCGCGCGCGCCGCGCGATCGTTACGCGACGGCGCAAGATCTGCTCGCTGATCTTCGCGACCCGGCCGCCGCGGCCTTGCGGGCGCCCGAAGAGGAGCGGGCGCGGGCGCAGGCGCGCGCGCGCCCGCTGCGCCGCTTGATCTTCCCGGGCGCCGTCGTCGCGCTCTTGATCGGCCTCGGCGCCCTCGTGTGGGTGAGCCACCGGACCGCGGACGTATCGGTCACGGCGCCCTCCGCGAGAGGGCGGTGACATGCCTCACCTGACGGAGTCCCTCAACCTGCTCTGGGTCCTCGTGGGCGGGTTCCTCGTGATGTTCATGCAAGCGGGCTTCGCGCTCGTCGAGACGGGGTTCACGCGGGCCAAGAACGCCGTCAACACGATGGCCATGAACTTGGTCGTCTACCCGATCGGCGTGCTGGGGTTCTGGCTCTGCGGCTACGGGCTCATGATGGGAGGCGTTCAGGAGTGGCCCTCGCTGGGCGCGGCGTTCCCGGGCGCGCACGAGGTCGCGCTCACGCTGGGCGGCCACCGCTTCGGGCTCTTCGGCGCCTCGAGGTTCGCGCTCGTCAGCGTGCCGCACGACGCGCCCAACCTCGCGATGTTCTTCTTCTCCGCCGTTTTCATGGACACCGCCGCCACCATCCCCACGGGGGCCATGGCCGAGCGCTGGCGGTTCTCGGCGTTTCTGGCCTACGCCGTCTTCATGTCGGCCGTGCTCTATCCGCTTTATGGGAACTGGGTCTGGGGCGGCGGGTGGCTGTCGAGCCTGGGCGTGACGTTCGGCCTCGGACACGGCCACGTCGACTTCGCCGGCTCCTCGGTCGTGCACATGACCGGGGGAGTCACGGCCCTCGCGGGGACGATCGTGCTCGGGCCGCGCGCGGGACGGTTTCGTCGCGATGGCACGGTGAGCGCGATGCCCGGCCACAACCTGCCCCTCGCCGTCGTCGGGACGCTCGTGCTCGCCTTCGGTTGGTTCGGCTTCAACGCGGGCTCGACCCTGTCGGCGACGGATCCGCGCCTCGCCACGGTCGCCGTCAACACGATGCTGGCGTCGAGCGCGGGCGCGTTCACGGCGCTCCTCTACGTCTGGCACTTCCACCGGAAACCCGACATCGGCATGGTCTGTAACGGCCTGCTGGGCGGGCTGGTCGCGATCACCGCGCCCTGCGCCTTCGTCAGCCCGGCGGCGGCCGTCCTCATCGGCGTGATCGCGGGCGGCCTCGTGGCCTGGTCGGTGACCGCGCTCGAACGGCGTTTTCGCATCGACGATCCCGTGGGCGCCGTCGCCGTCCACGGCGTCTGCGGCCTGTGGGGAGCGCTGGCCGTCGGCGTGTTCGCCGACGGAACCTACGGCGCAGGATGGAACGGCGTCGCCGGCAACGTGCGCGGGCTCATCTTCGGCGATCCGGGACAACTCGCGGCTCAGACCGTTGGCACCGTGACGAACCTCCTTTTCGTGTTTCCGACGGCGTGGCTGTTTTTCCGCCTCGTCGACCGCGTGATGGGGAACCGCGTTCCCCCGGAGATGGAGTGGACGGGGCTCGACTCGACGGAGATGGGGTCGGAGGCTTACCCTCCCGGGTGACAATGACCAAACGTGCTTTGTTCGCGGTCATGGCGCTCGCGGCCTCTTGCCGGGGCGAGCCGAACGCGGTGTTGATCGAGCTCGGCGAAGCCCGCCTCCTGGCGGCGGATTTGCGCGTTCAGTTCAACAAGGCCTCGGACGCCTCGGATCGCGCCGTCCTCGCCGACACGGACGAGGCTTCGATCGCCTTCGCGAAGGACGCGGCCCGCTTCGGGGGTCTCGCGAAGGCCGACCTGCAGGCGCTCGGGCCGCGACTCCATAGCCTCGGCTACGCGGCCGAGCTCGGCTCGTTGCGCGCCTTCGAAGATCACCTCGCCGAATACGAGAAGGTCGATCGCGACATTCTCGAGCTCGCGGTCGAGAACACCAACTTGAAGGCGCAGCGCCTTTCGTTCGGGCCGACGCGCGCGGCGGCGGATGGCTTCCGAGACGCGCTCGACGCCGTCGCGCGGTCGACGCCGGCCAAGGATCGCTGTCGGGTCGACGCGCTCGTCGGCAAGGCGGTCGTCGCGGTGCGCGAAATCCAGGTTCTGCAGGCGCCGCACATCGCCGAGTCGGATGACGCCGCCATGACGCGCCTCGAGCACGAGATGGCGGCGCTCGCGGTGACGGCGCACGACGGCGTGGAGGCACTGTCCGCGATTCTGGGCCCGGGCGCGCCACAGATCGCCGCGGCCACGGCGGCCCTCGACCGCTTCGACGCCGTCTCTCGAGAGATCGTCAAGCTTTCGCGGCGCAACAGCAACGTCCGCTCGTTGGAGCTGTCTTTGCGGCGCAAGCCCGCCCTCACTGCCAAGTGCGACGAGGATCTGCGGGCGCTGCAGGACGCGCTCGCCAAGGAGGCGTTCACGGCGACCCGCTGAGGCCGGCCGTCGTCAGGTGACTTTGGCGGGCAGCACCACCATCGTCGCCCCCATCCAGTACAGGCGCTTTTGGATCGCGAGCGCGGTCTCGTTGTGCAAGAAGCGCTGGTACCACGCCTCGCGCGCGAAGATGACCTTGCCTCCGATGAAGGTCACGACGGGGAACTCGGCCATGACCTTGCGGCAGACATTCTCCGCCTCGGCGACGGCGTCGGTGCCGATGCCGAGCTTGTAGGTCGAGGGCATGCCGTCGAGCGACGTCGCGAGGGAGCAGAAGCGCTTGAGCGTCGCGACGGTCTTCTGCTCGAGCGCCTCGACGGAGTCGGCGCCCTTGAAGCCGCCCGAGTCGATGACGCCCACCGAGACGAAGACGAGGTTCTTGAAGTGGTTCGGGAACGAGCGGAACACGTTGAGCACCGTGTGGATGCCGACGCCGTCGTAGGTCGCGACGAGCACGCAGGCCGTGGGCGCGTTCCGGTCCGTGATCGGCAGCGGGTCGTGCGAGCCGTCGTCGAGCTCGCGCACGTCTTGGTACAGCGTCGTGAGCTTGAGCCGCACCTGGCGGTAGTGACCGCGGATGACGAAGCACAGCGCCACGACGACGGCCGTGACGACGAGCGTGAGCCAGCCGCCCTCGCCGAACTTCTCGAACACCGTGATGGCCAGGATCGTGGCGCACAGCACGAAGCCGACCACGAACACCGCCTCCTTCCGGATCCACCCCGGCGTCACGCGGCGCTCGGCGAAGGTCTTGCGCGCCATGGCGAACAGCGACAACGAGAAAGTCAGGAAGACGTTGATGCTGTACATGACGACGATCTTCCCGACGTCGCCGTGCGTGTAGAAGAGCGCCGCGAGCGAGGCAGCGCCCATGAGCACGATCCCGTTTTGCGTCGTGAGCCGGTCTGAGAGCGCGGAGAAGCGGCGCGGCACCCAGTGGTCGACGGCCATGTTGGCGAGGACGCGGGGTCCGTCGAGGAACCCGGCCTGCGCGGCCACGACGAGCAGGATCCCCTCCGAGAAGAGCGTGATGACCGTCAGCAGCGTCCCGAAGGGGAGGCGGGCGGTCATCTTCTCGACGAGCACGGCGTTGAGCGTCTTGCCCGTGACCGGCGAGACGTTCCAGAGCAGGTAGCAGACCAGTAACCCGGAGGCCGTGAAGGCCAGCGAGACCGCCATGTACAGCATGGTGCGCTTGGCCGTCTGCACGCGCGGCTCGCGCATGATGGGCAGGCCGTTCGAGACGGCCTCGATGCCCGTGTAGGTGCCGCCGCCGAGGGAATAGGCGTGAACGAAGAGCAGCAACATCCCGCCGATGCCCAGCGTCTGGAGGCCGCCGTGGAAGCCCGACGCCACGACGCGCGTCGTGGCGGGCAGCTCGCCCGCGTGGGCCAGGATGCCGCCCACGATGACGACGGCGTGGCTGATGACGAACACCATGAAGATGGGCGCGAGCGCGAGCGCCGATTCACGCACGCCGCGGATGTTGAGCGTCATGAGGCCGAGGATGAAGGCCACCTCGAGCGTGAGCTTCATGCCCATCAACTGCGGCGGCAAGAAGCTGAAGATGACGTCGCCCGCCGCGGCGATCGAGACGGTGATCGTGAGGACGTAGTCGACGAGCAGCGCGCTGCCCGAGATGACGCCCGCCGAGCGGCCGAGCAGCTTGGACGCGACGACGTAGCCGCCGCCGCCGTGCGGGAAGGCCTCGATGATGCCGCGGTAACCGGCGGAGATGATGAAGACCGTGAGGCCGGCCATGAGGGCGAGCGCGACGGCGAGGTAGGTGTGCGCCCCGAGCGTCTTGAACGCCTCTTCGGGTCCATAGGCCGACGACGACAGCCCGTCGGCGCCGAGGCCGACCCAGGCCAGGAACGGAATGAGCGAGATGCTGTGGAAGAGCTTCGAGTCGCGCAGGTCGCGCGGGCGGCCCACGAGCGCGCGACGAATCCTTTGCGCGAGGGTGTCGCCTTCGATGGGCGGCCTCTGCGGCGGTGATTCGGTTGCCGGCGTCGAGAGGGGCGGGGCGGCGGGATCTTCGTCGGGCGCGGTCGAGAGCGGATTCTGCATGGCTGCCCCTGCAGTAAGAACGCGCCTTTGTTTCGTGCGCGAAAATTCGCGATTACGTCGTCGGCGCGGCGACTTACGATGCTGCCACGAGCGGCGGGTCGGCTCGCCGCTGGCCGATCGGCTGAAAAGGGCCTCGAAATCTCTGCAAACCGCAGGGGTAAGCTGGTGCCCTCCTGCAAATTGCAATGTCGCCGTCGCGGCAGGCGGCGTCTCAGCCGCCGAGGTCGTGCTCTTCGTATTTCTTGCGCTTGCGCCAGAGCGTCGAGTCGTCGATGCCCAGCACGGCGGCCGCCTCGTCCATCGTCTTCGATTGCGAGACGATCGCCGAGATGTGCGCGCGCTCGAGCTCGTCGAGCGTGAACTTGCCGCCGACGTGCGGGCCACGCTCCTTGGTGCCGGCGATGCGCTCGGGAAACGCCTGCGGCTCGACCACCGTCGACGGCCAGAGGATCATGGCGCGCTCGATGGCATTGCGCAGCTCGCGCACGTTCCCCGGCCAGTCGTAGTTCGTGAGCACCTTCTCGGCCGCGGGCGAGAGGGTGGCGACGGCGCGCCCCAGCGACTTCGCGAAGAACGAGAGAAAGCGCCGCGCCATGGGCACGATGTCCTCGGGACGTTCGCGCAGCGACGGCACGCGCACCTCGATGACGTTGAGGCGGAACAGCAGGTCCTCGCGAAAGCGCCCGCTCTGCACGTCGATCTCGAGGTCGCGGTTCGTCGCGGCGACGACGCGCACGTCGGCCTTGCGCGTGCGCGCCTCGCCGACGCGCTCGAAGCGCTTCTCCTGCAGGAAGCGCAGCAGCTTGGCCTGCAGGCTCGCGGGCAGGTCGCCGATCTCGTCGAGGAAGAGCGTGCCGCCCTCGGCGACCTCGACGCGCCCCGGCTGATCGCGAATGGCGCCCGTGAACGCACCCTTGGCGTGACCGAAGAGCTCGCTCGCGAGCAGCTCCTCGGTCAACGTCGGACAGTTGACGGTGACGAAGGGCCGATCGCGGCGCTGGCTCTCGAGGTGCATGGCCCGCGCGAGCACGCCCTTGCCCGTTCCGCTCTGGCCGCGGAAGAGCACCGAGACGTCGGCCTTGGCGGCGCGGCTCACGACCTCGAGCACGGAGCGCATGACCGGGGCGGACGAGTCGAGGTCGGTCTCGGGCGCCTCGGCCTGCAGGCGGTCTTGCAGATCCGTGACGCGCACCGAGAGCGAGCGCTGCACGAGCACCTTCTCGAGGACGTGCCTGATCTGCCCCGGCGTGAAGGGCTTGGGCAAGTAGTCCCAGGCGCCACGCCGGATGGCTTCGACGGCGGTCTCGACCGTCGCGTAGGCCGTCACCATGATGATCGCGACGTTGGGGTTCTCGGCGAGGAGCTGGGGGATGAGCTCGAGCCCGCTCTGCGCGCCGATGCGCAGATCCAGGAAGACGAGGTCGAAGACCGTGCGACCGATCGCTTCGAGCGCCGCTGGCGCCGTGCCCGCCTCCGTGACCTCGGCGTCCATCGACTCGAGGCACAGGCGCAACGTCTGGCGGATGTTCTTCTCGTCGTCGACGACGAGCACGGCGAGCTGGCGCATGAGGTCAGTCTACCGCGCTTGTCACTTCGCGGCTGAAGGCGCCGGCGCGGGCGTCGGCGCGACGCTCGGTCGCGCCGCCTTTCCGAACTGCTGGTCGAGGGCGAGGTTCACGGCGAGGACATTGACGCGCGGCTCACCGAAGATCCCGAGGTCGCGGCCCTGGACGCGGCTCTCGATCACCGCGTGGATGCGGTCGGCCGCGATCTGGCGGGCCTGGGCGATGCGCGGGACCTGCCAGAACGCCGCCGCCGGGGAGAGGTCGGGGTCGAGGCCGCTCGCCGACGTCGTCACGAGCTCCCCGGGCACCTGCGGGGCAGCCTCCGGGTTCTCCTTGTGGAGGCGATCGACGTCGGCCGCGGCGCGATCGCGCAGCTTCTTGGACGTCGGGCCCAGGTTCGAGCCCGAAGAGGCGGTCGCGTCGTAGCCGTTGCCGGCCGCCGACGGGCGCCCCTGCAGGTAAACGGGCGCGGCGAAGACCTGGCCAATGAGCTCGGAGCCGACGACGGCGCCCTTCTCGTCGCGCACGAGGCTGCCGCTTGCGCGCGCCGGGAAGAGCACCTGCGCGGCGCCCGTCATGACGAGCGGATAGATGATGCCCGTGAGCACGAGCGTGACGAGCGTGGTTCGAAGCGCGATAACAATCTCTTTACGCATGACGGTTCCCTCTATTTCTTTCAGACGGCCCCGAGCGCCTCGAGCGCCAGGTCGACGAGCTTGATGCCGAGGAAGGGCGCGACGATGCCGCCCACGCCGTAGACGAGCAGCGAGCGGCGCAAGATCACGGCGGCCCCGAGCGGGCGGTACTTCACGCCGCGCAGCGCGAGCGGGATGAGCAGCACGATGATGATGGCGTTGAAGATCACGGCCGAGAGGATGGCGCTCTCGGGCGAGGCGAGTCGCATGACGTTGAGGGGCGCGATCTCGGGGAAGACGCCCATGAAGAGGGCCGGCAGGATCGCGAAGTACTTCGCGACGTCGTTGGCGATCGAGAAGGTCGTCAGCGTGCCGCGCGTCATGAGCAGCTGCTTGCCGACCTCGACGATCTCGAGGAGCTTCGTCGGGTTCGAGTCGAGGTCGACCATGTTGCCGGCCTCCTTCGCGGCCTGCGTGCCGCTGTTCATGGCGACGCCCACGTCGGCCTGCGCGAGCGCCGGCGCGTCGTTCGTGCCGTCCCCCGTCATGGCGACGAGCTTGCCCTTGGCTTGCTCCTCCTTGATGAGGCGCATCTTCGCCTCGGGCGTCGCCTCGGCGAGGAAGTCGTCGACGCCGGCCTCCTTGGCGATCGCGGCCGCCGTGCGCGGGTTGTCGCCCGTGATCATGACGGTGCGGATGCCCATGCGCCGCATGTCGGCGAACCGCTCGATGAGGCCGGTCTTCACGACGTCCTTGAGGTGGATGACGCCCAGCACGTTCGTGCCGCCGTCTGCGGCCTTCGTCGCGACCGCGAGCGGGGTTCCGCCCG
>DATKFB010000550.1:0-9985 GCA_035544435.1 Polyangia bacterium | reverse complement strand
GCTCGTCACCGGCCTCTTCTACGGCGGTGGCACCAGCCAGCTCGTCGGCCAGGCGATCGGTAGCGCGGCCATCACCGTCGGTACGTTCGTCGTCGCGATGACGCTCATGTACGCCACCAAGCTCACCGTCGGCCTGCGCGTTTCGAAAGACGGCGAAGAGGAGGGTCTCGACCTCCACGAGCACGGCGGCGGCGCCTATCCGGAGCAGATGGGCGGCATCATGGCGGCACACACCTCGGTGCCCGAGCACGCGCCGACCGGCGCGCCGGTTCCGGCCAAGGCCTACTGAGGCATGCACGACGAACTGACTTAGACAGCAAGCCTGCCGAGAGCCTACGGGCTCTCGGCGAAGCGCCGGACCGCACTATTGTCCCGGCGTTTCGCTGAGAGCCCGCCCCGAAAGGAAAGAAGATCTGGTTGGCCCCAAGCACACCGCGAAAACGACCCGGCCGCCGGCGTCCGCGACCCAGCGGCGCAGCGCCCTCGAGCCCGGAGGCTCAAGGTTGTGCGCGGGCTACGAAGTGACCGTGAAGATCGAGCCGTCTCAGACGAGCTCTCCCTGGCGCTCGAGTAGAAACCCGGGAACCGGTGAGCGGAACTCGAGAGAATCGAGGCAACCTCACCGCTCGCCGTGAAACGTCAGATCATCGAGGTAGCAGGCGCGATGGTATGGCGCGTCCGTTTGCCAGAACGAGAGGCGGAGGCGGCGCGGATGCGCCCAGTCCGCGCCTGCGTCGAACCGCTCCGTCGTGACCGGGGCGTATCCAGCGTACGCGAAGGTTATCCCGCTCGCGTCGGCTGAAATTCGCAGCGGTTGCCACGAAGCCATGACGCCCCACTGGAGCTTGGCATAATGATCGACGCGGGCGATCTCCGCGCGGTTCCCGTAGACGCGCGCGTCGTCGGGATACTTCAGCAACACTGGATAGAAGCGCGCGATGATCTTGTCGTTCGCGTCGAGGACGTCGAGGTATTGCCCGCCGCTCGAGCCATGGTTGATGTAGTTGTCCTCGTAGTCGATTCGCGCGTCGATTCGCCAGCTTTGGTACGGAGCGGGGGCCGATGGGAGGGCCCGGCTCAGGCTCGCGCTCGCGCCCCGCGTCTTTTTGAAGAAGGTCGCGCCGAGGTCCACGGGCGGCTCGCGCTGCCAGGTCTTCTGATTCGTCAGCACGATCCACTCATCGTCGGCCGCGGGTTCGAACGTCCAACCGCCCGTGCCGCTCGTGAGGGTAACGTCGGCCGGCAGCCCCGCGAGGAGCTCGACGTCGTGCGACCCCGGCCGGCGTGGCACGGCGCGAGCGGGGGTACGCAGCTCGATCTCCGACCGTTGCTCGCTCACGCTGTCGAGGTCGGCGAGGCTCCAGCGGTGCACGCCCCCGTGCCAGCTCTCGTCGTTGTGATAGATGAACGAGCGTCCGTCTGGGAGGCGGACGAGCGAGGCATTCATGTCGTTTCCCGCCATCTCCGGCGCGGCTTCCGGCAGTGCGCCGCCGGACGATCCGAACTCCCCAACGAACAGACCATCGTCGAAGTAGTGCCGCCATTTGTTGGTCTGGTATCCCTTCAACCCTTCGCCGCGATAGGCATAGAAGACGTGCCGTCCCGTCGTGAGGACCGCCCCGCCGGCATTGCCCACGCCGTTCGAGATGTAGAACGTCCCGTCGTCCGGCCAGCGCCCCGTGTAGTGGCGGGACGTGCTGCGGCTCGTCCTCCAGAGCCAACGATCGGTTCCGGGTTTCACGCCGCCCAGATGCCAACCGCCGTGAACGTCGGAGCTCCCGTGAGGCACCGCGAAGTCGAATGAGACGATGACGCCGGTCGAGGTCCGCGCGCCGGCGATCAGAGCGTTATTGTCACCGAGGTCGTGCGGCCCCGTCGGGTCGAGCGGCGCGCTCGCGACGACCACGGAAGGACTCCACCGCGGATTATTGCCTTCGTCGAAATCGGTGAGCCACTGCTCGAGCCAGATCTCACGTCCGCCGTGCTCGTCGACGCTGCGCACGCTGCCGTCGGGATACAACGACGAACCCCGTCCCGGGGCGGGTAGCCTCGCGCCCGTGTCACGCAGGGGACCGGCGGCGGGAAGCTCGAAGACCTCTCTGCCGAAGGGGGCGTACGTTCGTCCGTTTCTCAGCGTCGTGACGTACTTCATTCGGCCGTATTGGTTGTCGAAGCCCGGGGGAACGCCCGCGCGCCAGTTGCGGACGAGCCGCCACGAGCCATTGGTTGGTCCTAGTGGCAGCCCGTAGTCGACGGTGAACTCGAGATAATTTGCGAAGACGCGCGTCGGGGCGTTGGGATCGACCGCGGCGCTGTAGAAGAGAGGAATGTAGGCGACGCGGTCGAGGAACGTTCGATCGGCCGCGTAATGTTGCAAGCGATAGCAGCCGGGGTCGCCCACCCAGAACGATCCGTCTGGCTGGAAGGCCACGAACTGACCTCCCGGCGCACCCACCGCGGGCTCGAAGTCGAACTTGTCGTCGGTCACCAGGGGCTCGTGCGTATAGCCGCCCTCCCGCCCCAACGTCCAGAGAGGCTTGCCCGCGGGGTCGAACGCGCGAAGCTGTTGGTTCACGCCGCCATCGGCTACGAGCACGAAGGTGGACGCCGCGAGCGCCAGGGGCCGCTTCAATCCCGGAAGGAGGCCGCCCGGCACGAGCGAGCCATCGTCGCGCACCGTCATGCGCTCGACCACGCGCGCGGCGCCGCTCGTGCGAATGATCCAAAGGTCGTCATGAACGTCGACGGCGAGGTCGCCGGGCGCTTCGCAAGCGAAGGTCCGGATAAGTCGTCCCGTGGCCTTCTCGAGGACGTGAACGCTGTTCATTCCGCGGTGTGAGACGAAGAGAAACGGCCGGCGTCGTTGAACGGCGATCCCGCTCGGTTCGGCGCCGCGCGCGTGAACGACGTCGAGCGCGCTCGAATACGCCATGCCATAGCGAGTCTGGAGCCGGCGCGCGTAGCGGGCGTCGAACGAAACCTCGGCGTCGTCGCGGACGCGCGACGCGACGACGAACCCGTCATTCCCGACGTTCGGGTCGTTACCCGCCCAATACACGCGCTCGCCGTCGGTCGCGACCTTCCAGAACTGCGCCCCTTTGCCGAGGATCGAGGTCTTCTTCCCGATGTCCGCCGTCGAGAAGCGCGCTTGGCTGGTGGCTACTTCGTTGTAACCAGCGGCCACGAAGGCCGTCAGCCCAGCGACGGCCATGCCGCCGATCGTCGACATGAAGTGAAAGACAGTCGGCCCCGACCGCGCGTCCGAGGTATTCCCGACCACCCCTTCCCACGTGTAGGTCGCGTTCGATGTCAGGACGCGCGTCTCGTAGCGCCCTCTTGGCAAGGGCTTGCCGTCGTCGTCGAGTCCGTCCCATTCGCCGGCATGCACCCCCGGCTCGAACGTAACGCCGCTCCACAGTGTGCGCACGAGGACGCCGTCTCGCGAGAACACACCGGCGCTCGCGCGACCCGGGCGCTCGATCGTGAATGAGAACGAAACGGCGCGAGCGCGGACTGACCAGGCCACAGCGACAACCAACACGACCGCCGCCGCATGCCGAGCGGTCGAGATCTTCAGCGCGTCCCGCATGAGCGTTCGATCAATCGCTCGTGCAATCGGCGGCGGTCGCGCCCGCGCCCAGCGGCACGAACGTGAACTGATCAAAGCCGACGTCCAGATCCGACGGAGCGCTGAAGTTCAAAGCCAAGCCCACCTGGAGGCGCTCCGGCAGATCGGCGCGCGTGAGGACGGTGCCGGCCACCACGTTGCCGGCACATGAAGCTGCGGGCGGCGTGGCGAGCGTCCACGTCGCGTCACCTGGGACGCGCTTGTAGAGGCGAAAGGCGGCGCCGATCCGGCAGATGCGCAGCTCGGCGTCGGGTCCGGCGGCGCTCGCGCCCCAATCGGGCTCGTTGAAGTCGCTGCACCCGTTCACCGTGGTCTTGAACTCGACGCCCTCGTGAACGGTGCCGGCGTTCTGCTCGCTGTGGCCCACCATGAGAAAGAGGTAATTCTCCGTGGTGCCGCCCGCCGAGCTCGGGTTTCGCACCATGACCCCGCCGACGTGCAGATCCTTGGTCGGCAGCATCGTCGGCGCCGTCGCCATGCGCGGGTGAGCGGTCGTCGTGACCTTGAAGTTGGCCGCCGTGATTTCCTTGTAGACGAGCGCCTTCGTGCTCGTCTGGTACCAGACACCGTTCTGGTTTCCGTTGGCGCGCAGGTGCAAGGCGCCGTTCGAAGGCGCGACGCTGATCAAGGGCATCGCGGGCGAGCCGTTGAGAATCTTCCAGCATGGGCCCAGCGTCGCCGCCCCGAAGTCGTCACTCAGCATGGCTTCGCAGCCGCCGGCGGTGTCGGGGCCCACGTCGGCGGCGTCGACGCCAGTCATGCCCCCCGAGCCGTGAACGTCTTCGGTGCCGCCGGCGTCGGCGTCGGTGTCGGGCGGCACGCCGCCTTGGCCCGCGACCGCGGCTGAGGCGCCGCCCGGCCCCCCCACGACGCCGCCGCCACCGCCGGTCCCGCTCCCCGCCGCTTGACCACCGCCACCGGCGGCGTCACCGCTACCGGCCCCTCCCCGTCCCGATCCACCGGGCGATGAGCAGGCCGCCACGACACAAATCGCCATGAGCGTCAGCTTCGTCATCGAGCGCCTCGGCCTGGAGTCTACCTCGGAGGTCCTGTCTAGAAGATATTGAACGTTCCTGGGATGAAAATCGGCCCTGCTCGATGACGACCTTTGGCCTATGAATGAATCATGCGTAACCTTGCCATGAGCTCTGCGATCGTTTCACTCTGTCTGGGGGTCGCCTGCGCGGCGAGCAAGTCCGGCGGCCCCGGCTCCAGCGCCGGCGGAGCTGGCTCCTCGGGCGGCGCCGGCACGTCCGTCGGCGGCTCGTCGGGCGGCAGCTCGGGCGACACCGGCGGTCAGACCTCGGGCAGTGGCGGCGCAACCTCCTTCGACGGAGGGGCCTCTACCGGCGCCGCTGGCCTGGGTGGCACGGCGAATGCCTTGGGCACCATCACCGGCTCGCCGGCGATCGCGCAGCTTCTGGCCCTCGCGAAGAACTGCTCCACGGCCAATCAGATCCCCAACTCTCACACCTACAAGCTCGACAACGGAATGACGACGAGTATCTGCAGCTTGAAGGGGGGAGCGGGCAACGTCGGCGGCGCGATCTATTTCACGGCGGACATGGACATCGACTGCGACGGCCTCACGACGACACACTGTCCCGGCACCGGGGCCGACATGGATTGTTGCTATCAGGACGAGACGTCCTTCTCCGGCCCGAACAGCGCGTCGAACGAGAAGGGGAAGGAGCTGGCGTCCGAAAACACGCCCTATGTCGTGGTCCCGCAGGACGTCATGTATCCAGGCCTCGACCAGAACAACGGCGGCAACATCGTCGCCGTCATTTACAACAATCAGCTCGAGTTCGGGGTATTCGGCGACCAGGGGCCGAGCGACATCATCGGGGAGGCCTCGGTTCGAACGGCCAACGGGCTCGGCATCCCGCCGAGCCCGGCGCAGGGAGGCGTGGGCGGCGGCGTGACGTATATCGTGTTCGTCGGCGCGGGCTCGCAGCCCGCCGACATGGAGAACATCCCCGAGATTCAGAGCCTCGGCGCGAAGCTGACCGAGAGCCTTCTCGGGAACAATCGCTGAGCGCCACGGGCGCTTCGGGCCCGAGACGGTCCTCTAACGACCGTCACGCCTTGCTGACCTCCGCGGCCCACTGTCGGTAGCGCGCGGAGAAGGCCTTGCGCTCGTCGCGGTGCAACGGGACCCAGGCGAACAGCGCGTAGCCGAAGGTCCAGATGAAGAGCACGTCGAACGTGTACTGGCGCGCCACGACGAAAGCCACGGCCGGCGTCACGAGGAACGCGGCCACGAATACCTTGACGTACGTTTGCATGCGCCGAACCCCTCGGTGCGTCATGTACGGAATGGGCAGCAGGCCCGAGATGGCCATCCCCGTGACGAGGACGGCGCCCGCGACGAACGAGACGGCGTCCTGACGGAAGAAGAATCGGGACAGCACGAACGCCATGGAGGCGTAGCCGCTCACCGTCCGCGGCAGGCCGCAGTACATCAGCGGGTCGCCCATCTTGGCGACGGTGAACAGAGCTTGGCGCACCGTCGCGCAGGTGATCATGATGGCGAGGAGCGCGAGCCCCACGACGCGATGGCCGCCGTGCGCGTAGACCTCGTACACGATCATCGCCGGGACGATGGCCTGCACGAAGTGGTCCGTGGCCGTGTCGAGCTCGCTGCCGAAGCGATTCGAGGTGGCCGTCAGGCGGGCGACGACGCCGTCGAGGGTATCGCCCAAGAGGTAGCCGGCCAGCACGGCGACACCGGCCCACTCCGGGCGCTGGTCCATGACGAAGTAGATCCCGAACACGCCGCCCATGAGGTTCACGAGCGTGAAAAGATCCTTGACGCCGAACGGCCCGATGCTCCAACGCACGCCCGCAGACCCTACCAGATGGCCGGGAAGATGGGGCGCCGGTTGGCCCCCACATCGAGCGGTGGTCGCGGTCGGATTCGAGGTATCGTGGCTCGCCCATGGCGTCCCCCGACAGCGCGATCACCGTCGTGATTCGTGCCACCGCCGAGGCGATGCCTGGCGCCGCCATGCGCGTCGCGGGCCTCCCGGTCGTCGAGCGCGCGCTCAAGCAGTGGTCGCGCCTGCCCGCGGCGCGCGTCCTCGTCGTGAGCGACGGAACCGTGCCGTTGCCCGCGCTCTCCTGGTCAAACGTCTCGGTTCGCCACGCGCGCGACGCGCGCGTGGCGGACGAAATCATCCGCGGCGCGGAGGTCCCGCCTGCGGCCGTCTGGCCCGCCAACCGCGTCGATCCCGCGGAACGCCCCCAGACCCAGGAGGCCGGCGGCGACGCAGACGGGCGGTCGATCGTCGCCGTCGTCGACGAACCGAGCCGCCGGCGGGCCGAGGACGCGATCTTCGCCGAGTTGCTGCGCGGCGACCTGGGGCTCGTCGCGCGCTGGATCAACAAGCCGATCTCCTTCCGCATCACGCGCCATCTCCTGTGCCGCCTGCCCGCGACGCCGAACCAGATCACGGTCGCGGCGGGCCTCATCGGCCTCGCCGGGTGCGCCCTCCTCGCGACGGGCGGCTACGCCGCCGTCGTCGCGGGCTTCGCACTCGCGCAGCTCCAGTCGGTGCTCGACGGCTGCGACGGCGAGCTCGCGCGCGTCCGCTTCCAACAGAGCGCCATCGGCGAATGGCTCGACACGATCACCGACGACGTCCTGAACCTGGCGCTCCTCGCTGGCCTGGCCCTGGCCCTACGAAATCCGGCGCGCGGCGGTCCGGCGGCGGGCCCCGCGCTCGCCGCGCTCGCGGCGGCCTCGTTGCTCTTTTACAACGTCGTCGCCTATCGAGAGCTCCGCCGGCAGGGCGAGGGCGGCGAGGTCTTGAAGGTCCGCTGGTGGTTCGCGCGCGGCGGCGACATGAAGGGGCTCGCCGGCCACACCAAGAAGGGCCCGATCGCGTTCCTCTACAACCTCGGCCGGCGCGACGTCTTCGTGTTCGTCTGGCTCATCCTCGCCATCGCCGACCAGCTCCGCGTCGTGCTGCTCTTCGGGCTGCTCGTCGCGGGGGCTTCGTTCGTCGTGGCGGCGGGTCAGGTCCTGGCGGAGCTCCGACGGAGAGCCCCGCGCCCTTCATAGGAGGCGGCCGCGCAGGATCACGGCGGCGACGCTGAAGTAGATCACGAGCCCGCTGACGTCGACGAGGGTGGCCACGAGTGGCGCGCAGGCGCTCGCGGGGTCGAAGCCCACGCGGCGCAGGCCGAACGGGAGCATCGACCCGGCCAGGCTTCCCCACAGCACGACGCCGATGAGGCTGGCGGCGACGGTCATCGCGACGGCGACGGCGTGCGCGCCGTAGGCGTGGAAGACGGCGGACCAGATCATGATGCGCGCGAAGCCGATGAGGGCGAGCACGGCCCCGAGGCCGGCGCCGATGAAGATCTCACGCCGCATGACGCGCCACCAGTCGCGGATGCGCACCTCGCCGAGCGACATGGCGCGGATGACGAGCGTGCTCGCCTGCGACCCCGAGTTTCCGCCGCTCGAGATGATGAGCGGCACGAACAGGGCGAGGACGACCGCGCGCGCGATCTCCTTCTCGAAGTAGCCCATGGCCGTGGCCGTCAGCATCTCCCCGATGAACAGCGCGGCGAGCCAGCCCACGCGCTTCCGGAGCAGCCGCTGCAGCGAGATGCGCAGATACGGCTCGTCGAGGGCCTCGACGCCGCCGATCTTCTGGATGTCCTCGGTGGCCGACTCGCGCACGACGGCGACGACGTCGTCGATCGTGATGACGCCCTTCATGCGGCCCTCCTTGTCGACGATGGGCAACGCCTTGAAGTGGCGCTGATCGAAGATGCGCGCGACGTCCTCCTGCGGGAGGTCCTCGGGGATCGAGACCACGTCCTTCCTCATGATGTCCCGCACGCGCGCGGCGCCGGCTTCGACGAACAGCTGCCAGAAGGGCACGACGCCGAGCAGTCGTTGCTCGGCGTCGAGCACGTAGGCGTACGGCAGGGAGTGGCGGCGTTCGCGCAGCTGCTGCCGCAGGTAGCGCACCGCCTCATCGATCGCCATATCGGCCCGCAGGCGCGGGTACCGCGGATCCATGAGGCCGCCCGCGCGATCCTCGGCGTGGGCCAGCAGCGCGCTCACCTCGCGCCGCGTCGCCTCGTCGAGCAACCCGAGCAGGACGGCGCGCTCCGACTCGCTGGACGCTCGAACGACGTCGGTCGCGTCGTCGGGCGGCAGGATCCGGATCCACGTGCGCTTCTCGGCTGACGCCATGCTCGCCAGCAGCTCCGCCTGGTCGGCCGAGCCGAGCGCGAGGAAGAAGTCGCCGGCTTGCTCGCGCGACAAGAGGTGAAAGGCGAGCGCGCGGTCGGCCGGAGAAAGGAGCGGCCAGGTGTCGCGCACCTCCGTCTCGGTGATCCGGTCGGAGGTCTCGGGGTGAATCGAGCTCGTGGGGACGGCGTCGCTCATGCCGACATCATGCAACGTCGGGGCGGCGAAGGGAGCCCTCGTTCTGTGAACGTTCAGCCGGCCTGTGAACGTCTTAGCCGGCGCCCCAGTCGGTCGAGACCCACACGCGATCGTATTTGAACCCGGCGCTGCGATAGGCGTCGCGCACCATCTGCGCGTCCTTCGCGTCGTAGATGCAAATGCAGCGGGTGCGGTCCGCCGACATGTGGCTCCTGACCCAGGTCGCATCGCGCAAGTCGAGGCAAGGCTTGAGGGCTGTCGTGAGCTGCGCGTGCATTTCGGCCGTCAGCGGGGGATCGAACGATTCTTCGACGACGATGCGAGGCATTTGAGCGGCCAGTATACCCGTCTCACGCCGGCCCCGAGGCGAGCCACGTCGCGATGCGCTCCTCGGCCCAATAGCGGGCGCGCCAGGGCCAGCGGCCCCAGGCGAAGGCGGCGTGGCCGCCCCACTTCGTGACGGCGAACCGGACGTCCTCGGAGGCGGCCTCGCGCGCCGCCGCCAGCGACGGCCTCGGCAGGAAGGGATCGTCCTCGCTGCTCACGCAGAGCGTGGGGATCTCGATGTCGGCGAGGAAGCGCAGCGAGCTCGACTTGCGGTAGTAGTCGGTCGCGCTCGCGAATCCGTGCAGCGGCGCCGTCGCGTAGTCGTCGAACGCGAACAGCGTCTTGGCGAGGCGAATGCGCTCCCGATCGAGGTGCTCGGTATCGCGCGGGAAGCGCTCGAGCACGCCGAGGGCCTTGCGCTTGAGCGTCTTGAGGAAATGCGAGGCGTACACGCGCGCGAAGCCACGCTCGAGGTGGCGCGAGGCCGCCGCGAGGTCATAGGGAACGGAGATCGTCGCGGCGGCCTCGACGCGGCTACGCGCGCCCTTCTCACCGAGCCACTTGAGCAGGACGTTGCCGCCGAGGGACACGCCGACTGCGTAAAGCGGCGCGCGCGGCTC
>DATKFB010000549.1:0-4779 GCA_035544435.1 Polyangia bacterium | reverse complement strand
CCACTGGCAGTCACCGCCGGTGCAGAAAAAGCCTCCGCCCGACTGGCATCCCGCGGCGAGGGCCAAAACCGCCACGCCCATCTCGACCCACACGACCGCTTGTTGGCTCCTTTTCATGAAGACCTCCTCATTGCGAGGTGGTCTCTCGGCCGTGTAAATCGCGGGCTTGAGTCGCTCCGTATGTCGATGTTTAACCGACGCCTATAGGGATGTCGGAGACTCGATCGCCACCAGTTGTACGAAGCAATACCGTTGGTGACCTCACAGTTAAGTTTGGTTCTGATCGGGACGAGTGTCTCGATCCCGTGGCGACTCTCTCGAATCGTAGTTTGCTCGCGATCGCGTCGGCGGATGCCGCGCGCTTTGCGGAATTTATCACGCGCGCCGCGTTGGTTCCCTGCGGGTGGTGTCGCATTTGACGAGCGTCGGCGAGATGGATGGGCGGAAGGAAGCGCGGGGCGCCATGGCGGCCGTGCTCCCCGGCTTCCTGCTCGCGTCCGTGCTGGGCGCCGCGGCGCTCGCGCTGCGCCGGTTCATCCCCGCGCGCCTCGCCCTGCCCGACGTGCTCCTCGCGCTGCTCCTCGGCTCGCTCGTCATCAACTCGCCGCTCGGACGTTGGCTGGGCGTGGGCGTTCACGATCGCGGACGCAACCGCTGGGGCGCCGGACTCAACTTCGTCGGCAAGACCGTGCTGCGCGTCTCGGTGGTCCTCATGGGCCTGCGCATCGAGGCCCACCTCTTCGAGTCGCGCGAGATCGTCGCGATCGCTCTCGCGCTCGTCACGGCGCTGCCGACGACGTACTTCGTGACGCACGCTCTGGCGATTCCGCTCAGGGTGCCGCGCCGCCTCGCGGATCTCGTGGCCGCCGGCACGATGATCTGCGGCGCCTCGGCCGTGAACGCCGTCGCGCCCGTCATCGGGGCGCGCCGCCAGGAGCAGGGCGTGGCGCTCGCGACGATCTTCCTCTTCAGCGCCGTCGCGCTCGTGCTCTTCCGCGTCGTCGCGCAGGCGATCGGGCTGACCGCGCACCAGGGCGGCCTGTGGAGCGGCCTCGGCGTCAACGATCTCGCGAGCGCCGTCGCCGTCGGCGCGCAGATGGGGCCGGGCGGCGCCGAGATGGCCGCGGTGAGCAAGTCGGCGCGCGTCCTCATGCTCGCGCCCGTGCTGGTCTTCTTTTCGCTCTCGCGCGGTGCCGAGGGCGCGCGCTCCGAACTGCGGCGCACGATCGTGGGCCATATCCCCGGATTCGTCGTCGGGTTCCTCGCGTTCACGCTGGCGCGCGCCGCGGGGGACTCTCTGTTCGGCGCGGCGCCCGCGTGGCGGGGCGTCCTCGCCCTCGACCACCAGGTCGTGACCTTCGCCACCGTGACGGTCTCGGCGGGCATCGGCCTTCACCTTGAGGTCAAGGGATTGCTCGCGGCCGGCGCGCGGGCCGTGGCTCTCGGCGCCGTCGCGGCGACGACGATGAGCGCGCTCACGCTGACGATCCTCACCTTCTCATCGCGCGGCGCGGTGCCGGGGCTGCTCGCGACCTGCGTCGCGTCCCTCGCGGGCTCCTTCGCGCTGCTGCAGCTCGCGCGCCGCGCGCGCGCCTTCGTCGCCGGGGCGCCCGGCGAGGTTACGCGCCGGCGGCGCGCCGCGGCCGGGCTGGGCGCGGCGCTCACGAGCAGCGGCGCGCACCACGCCTCGCCGAGCGGAGAATACCCGGCGTCATGAGCTTTCACGAAACGAAGGTCACAAACTTGCACGCCCAGGAGGACACATGAGCGCGCTCTATTCATCCCGCGAGATCCGGTCTTGGCTCGGCGCCACCGCCCTGTCGATTGCTCTCGGCGGATGTGGGGCCCAGGTAGACACGTCGACGCCGGCAGCGGCCGGCCAGGCGCTGTCTGCGGATCGGTCGACGGACGGCGACGAGCCCTTCGCATTCCCGGCGCGCGCGCGCGTCGTCGCGCAGGGCATCCCGGGCGCGGGCGCGATCGCGCAGGTGGGCACCTTCCACCGCGGCAGCCCGTTTCACGACAAGGCGGCCTTCGCGGCGCTGACGGCGCCCGGCATGATCCTCGACGGCAAGCGCTTGCTCGTCGCGAGCTCGTCCAGCTTCGGCGCGACCCTGTCGCGCCCGGCCGAGGCCCCCGGCTGCGTTCTCTCGCTCGACGTGAGCCAAGGTCTCGTCGCGGTGCCCGCGGATCTCGCGAGCGCGGGCGGCCAGGCAGCGACCGCCGACGGGCGCGCGCGCGTCTACGCCAACCAGGACACGGCCTTCCTCAACAGCATCAACAACCCTGCGGCGGCCACGGCCGCGCTGCCCGCGGCCAGCCTGCCGCTCGGCCTGTCGCTCAACCGCGGCTTCGGACGGCCCTGGATTGCAAACGCACCAACGGGCGCGACGGGCGCCGGCACGATCACCGTCGACGATCCGAGCGGCGCGCCGCTCGCGGGCGCGCCCTCCCTTGTGGCCGGCGGCGTGTTCTCGGGCGATCTCACGAACCGCAGCGCGGCGTCGACCGAGGGCCTCGACCACGGCGTGGTCGCAACGGCGCTGCTCACGAAGTCGCCCGACGGCAGTGGCAAAGCCGTCTTCCTCGCGGCCGAGGCCGACGGCAGCGTCGTGCAGGTTCACGTGCTCAAGGGCGTGGACGGCTTCGCGCCCGCGGGGACTTTCTCGCCGCTGCCGGCTCTGACCGTCGAGGCAACGCAGTCGATGGACCACGACGCCGTCACGCGCGTCGGCATGGTCTTCAACTGGGTGCCGACGCGCATCGTCTACCTGACCGATCCGCTCGCCAATCGCGTGATCGCGCTCGATGTGGGTGACGACGGCACGCTGTTCACGGCGTCCGCGCCGCGCGAGATCCGCTCGCGCTGGTTCGACCGTCCCGTCGATTTGGCGGCAGCCGTGCCCGAGGTCGCGAGCGACAACTTCGCGAGCAACACCACGCTCGGCGGCGGCTCCGATCTCTACGTGCTCAACCGCGGCAACGCCACGATCGTGCGCGTGTCGCAGGCCGGGCAGGTCGTCGCGGCGCGCCGCCTGTTCGCCGACCTGCCGTCCTTCCGCGTGAACGGCATAACCGTCTCCGAGGACGCCCAGACGATCTGGGTCACGGCCGCCGTCGCAGGCGGCGGGGGCGTCGTGCTCGAGCTGCCGAGCTTCGGTGAGGGGTTCATCACGCCCACGATGGTCGATCACGCGCGCCGCGCCGGAGCGACGGGGCCCACCACCATGGGCGCCGACATGTTCACGACCGAGCTCGTGCCGTTTCAGGCCCTGGGGCCGCTCTTCAACGGGCGCGCCTGCGGCGATTGCCACAACGACCCGATCCAGGGCGGCATGGGCACGAAGCCCGAGACGTTCGTGACGCGCGTGGGCCGGATCTCGAACGGCATGTTCGATCCGCTCATCGGCCTGGGCGGCCCGGTCGCGCGCGCGCACTCGATCGCCGAGCTCGGATTCCCGTGTGGCCTGCGCACGGGCGTGCCACCGCTCGCCAACGTCACGTCGAAGCGCAGCGCCATGACCTTGCGCGGAACGGCGCTCATCGACTTCGTCCAGAAGCCCGACATCCTCAAGGCGCAAGCCGCCGAGACCCCGGACGTGCGCGGCAAGGTCAACCAGCTGGCCGACGGGCGCCTCGGTCGTTTCGGGTGGAAGGCCCAGTTCGCGACGCTCGTGGAGTTCATGGGCGACGCCTTCACGCACGAGATGGGCATCACCAATCCGCTCGCGATGACCGACGAGGTTCGCGGGTGCGGGGCGTCGCTCCTCGACCCGGAGATCGACGCGGTCCCCGTCCAAGCGGTCACGGCCTTCATGGGCACACTCGATCCGGCCGTGCCGGCGAGCACGTGCCTTGCGGCGGCAGGAGCGGCGACCTTCGCGACGGTCGGCTGCGCCGGGTGCCACACGCCCTCCTTCCCGGGCCCGGGACGCACGATCAACCTTTACTCCGACCTCCTCGTCCACGACATGGGCGCCGCCTTCGACGACCACTTCGTCGCGGGCTCGGCGGGCGGCAGCGAGTGGCGGACAGCGCCGCTTTGGCGCGCGAGCGAGCGGACGCACTTCCTGCACGACGGCCGCGCGGCCAGCCTCGCCGACGCCATCGCCGCCCACGGCGGGCAAGCGGCGGCCTCCGCCGCCAACTTCGCCGCCCTCGACCCGGCGTCGCGCCAGGCCCTCCTCGACTTCCTTGGGTGCATCTAGAGGTCCTCCCGTGCATCAGGAGGTTGTTTATCAATCAACGATTGTTCGATGTGTTCGTCACATTACGAATGATTAACGATGGTTCAGTCTTTCGTAACCAAGCCGATGTCAGGACTGCCCAATGACCGGTCATCGACGTTGGAAATGCGGGACCGCGCCCGCCGCCGCGGCGCTGGCGACCTGGGTCGCCGCGCTCGGCGGGTCGAGCGCCCAGGCCGCTCCCGCCGCTGAGGAACAGGGCCCCGCGCCCTCCCCTGAGCCGAACCTCGCGGCGCCGGACGACAGCGCCGAAACCCAGATCGATCCCTTCGCCAAGATCGCCGAGCTCGAGGCCCGCCTCGATCAGCAACAATCGGTCATCGTCGGCCGTCAACCGCGCGTCATCGTCGGCGGCTACCTCGACCTCGGTTTCTTCGCGGCGCAGGGCAACGGCTCCGGCATCGTTCGCGATCAAGGGAACGTTCTATTTCCGCAATACGCGGGCCGCTACGGTTGGGTATTCCTCGGCGACATTCTCTCGCCCGCCGTCAACACGCGCGGCGAGGTCGCCGACCTGGGCGACGCCACGGGC
>DATKFB010000548.1:0-15082 GCA_035544435.1 Polyangia bacterium | reverse complement strand
CGCGCGTCTCGACGAGCGTCATCGCCGGGTAGTGCCGCCCGGCCCGCCTCCGCCAAACCCCTCCCAACTCCTCGCGCGCGGCGACGTACGCCGCGAGGTCGACCACGTAGATCGTCATCGAGACCAGATCGGCGATCCGTCCGCCCGCGGCGCCCACCACTTCCGCGACGTTGCCGAGGGCCTTGTCGAACTGCGCGACCAGGTCGTTCCCAACGAGCTGCCCGTCAGGCCCGGCGCCGATCTGTCCCGCGATGGCGAGTACCTGTCCCCGCGCGAGCATGCCGTGCGAAAAGCCGCTCGGCCGGGGCCATCCCGCGGGCTTGATGACGTCCGACATCGCCGGTTCGCACGCTACCGCAATCATGCCTCCGGGGAACCGCGATCTGGCTATATCTGTAACATATTATAATTAGACGCTATTTCGGCATTAATTAGCACTCTCGCCTGTCGCTTGACAGGCGGGGAACGGTGTCTATGCTCCGTGCGGCCGATGCCCATCTACGAGTACGCCTGCGGCGCCTGCGGACACCGCTTCGAGGAGTGGCAGAAGATGTCGGACAAGCCCGTCCGCACCTGCCCCAAATGCAAGGCGAAGAAGGTCGAGAAGCTCATCAGCCAGACCAGCTTCGCGCTCAAGGGCGGCGGGTGGTACTCGGACCTCTACGCGGGGCCCAAACCGGCCGGCGCGGCCAAGGACTCGAGCGAGGGCTCGTCCTCGGACGCCTCGGGCACCGCCAAAGAGAGCAAAGAGACCAAGCCCGACGCGAGCGCGGCCAGCGGGACGAAACCCAGCGGGGCGAAGGCGACGGGCGACAAGCCGACCAAGACGAAAAAGCCGGGCGCAGCCTGATCGACGCGGGCGCGCATTTCGAACCACGACCGCACAAAGGAGAACGACAGATGAAGATCAAGCCACTTTACGACCGCATTCTGGTGAAGCGCCTCGAGGAGCAGGAGAAGACCGCGGGCGGCCTCTACATCCCCGACACGGCGAAGGAGAAGCCCATGGAGGCGCTCGTCGTCGCCGTCGGCGCGGGCAAGGTCCAGGAGAACGGCTCGCTGCGCAAGCTCGAGGTCAAGGCGGGCGACAAGGTCCTCTTCTCGAAGTACTCGGGCAGCGACATCAAGATCGACGGCACCGAGCACCTGATTTTGCGCGAGGACGACGTCCTCGCCGTTATTGAGTAGCTAGAAAACCACCAGGAACGGAGACAGTCATGGCAGCCAAAGAGATCGTGTTTTCACAGAGCGCCCGCCAGAGCATCGCGAGCGGGCTCAACATCCTCGCCAACACCGTCAAGGTGACGCTCGGCCCGCGCGGCCGTAACGTCATCATCGAGAAGTCGTGGGGCTCGCCCACGGTCACCAAGGACGGCGTCACCGTCGCGAAGGAGATCGAGCTCGAGGACAAGCTCGCCAACATGGGCGCCCAGATGGTCAAGGAGGTCGCCTCGAAGACCTCCGACATCGCGGGCGACGGCACGACGACGGCCACCGTGCTCGCGCAGGCGATCTACACGGAGGGCTCGAAGCTCGTCGCCGCGGGCCACAACCCGATGGACATCAAGCGGGGCGTCGATGCCGCCGTCGCGAAGATCGTCGCGAACCTCAAGGAGCAGGCCAAGCCCACGAAGGGCAAGACCGAGATCGCCCAGGTCGGGACCATCTCCGCCAACGGCGACACCCTCATCGGGGACATCCTCGCCGAGGCCATGGAGAAGGTCGGCAAGGAGGGCGTCATCACCGTCGAGGAGGCGCGGTCGATGGAGACGACGCTCGACGTCGTCGAGGGCATGCAGTTCGACCGCGGTTACCTCTCGCCGTACTTCGTGACGGACGCCGAGCGCATGGAGGCCGTGCTCGAGGACGCCTACATCCTCATCCACGAGAAGAAGCTCTCGAACATGAAGGACCTGCTGCCCGTGCTCGAGCAGGTCGCGAAGTCGGGCAAGCCGTTCCTCATCGTCGCCGAGGACATCGACGGCGAGGCGCTCGCCACGCTGGTCGTCAACAAGCTGCGTGGCACGCTGCACGTGTGCGCCGTCAAGGCGCCGGGCTTCGGCGATCGCCGCAAGGAGATGCTCAAGGACATCGCCGTCCTCACGGGCGGCCAGGCCATCACGGAGGATCTCGGCATCAAGCTCGAGAGCGTCACGCTCAAGGACCTCGGGCGCGCGAAGCGCGTCACGGTCGACAAGGACAACACGACGATCGTCGAAGGCGCCGGGAAGAAGCCGGAGATCGAGGGGCGCGTCAAGCAGATCCGCACGCAGATCGAGGACACTTCCTCGGACTACGATCGCGAGAAGCTGCAGGAGCGCCTCGCGAAGCTCGTGGGCGGGGTCGCCGTCGTCAAGGTCGGCGCGGCCACCGAGTCCGAGATGAAGGAGAAGAAGGCTCGCGTCGAGGACGCGCTGCACGCCACGCGCGCGGCCGTCGAGGAGGGCATCGTCCCGGGCGGTGGCGTCGCGCTCATTCGCGCGATCTCGGCGCTCGACGGACTGAAGTTCAATGATGATCGGCAGTACGGCATCAACATCATCCGCCGCGCGGTGGAGGAGCCGCTGCGTCAGATCGCCATCAACGCGGGCGTCGACGGCTCGATCGTCATCGAGAAGGTCAAGAACGGCAAGGGGGCCTTCGGCTTCAACGCGGCGACCGAGGAGTACGAGGACCTCGTCAAGGCGGGCGTGATCGACCCGACGAAGGTCGTGCGCGCGGCGCTACAGAACGCGGCCTCCGTGGCCTCGCTCATGCTGACGACCGAGGCTCTCGTGGCCGAGCGCCCGAAGAAGAAGAGCCAGGCGCAGGCCGGCGGCGGCCATGGCGGCGGCGGCGGTGGCATGGGCGGCATGGGGGGCGGCGACGACGATTTCTAGGGCGGCGTCGTAGCTCGGAAGGGGAGGCTGTGCTTACCGCGCAGCCTCCCTTTTCCTATGGGAGCCCGTCTAGACGCCGAGCGCGCGCAGGTCGAGCCGATCGTCGCGGAGGGGGGGGCACCAGAAGTAACCGCCGGTGACGGCGCGCGAGATGCTCAGGAGGGCGTCGGCGATGCCGTCGTCGAGGCCGGCCATGCGGCGCAGGATGCGCTCGTAGGAATCGAGCGTGGCCGCGTAGGCCACGAAGTACAGGCCGTGCTCGCGCACGTCGCCCCAGGGCATCGAGCGGCGCAGCAGGAACGCGTTCGGCTCGTAGCTTTCTTGCGCCGTTCGCTTGACGTGCGCCGAGATGGGCGCGCTCGCGAGCTCCTCGTTCGACTCGCGATCGCGGCCGAAGACGTCGTTGCGCGCCTTCTGCGAGAGGCGTTCGAAGCCGCTCAGATCGTGAATCCACTTCTGCGTCGCCACGAAGCAGCCGCCCGTGCGCTGCGGGCCCGTCCCGAACGCCACCTCGACGGCGCGCTCTCCCTTCGGATTCTCCGTGCCGTCCTCGAACCCCGTGAGGTCGTGCCCGCCACCGTACACGAACGACGGGATGTCCTCGTCGACGCGGACGTAGTCGCCGAGGCTCAGGATCACGCGGCGCGCGCGCAGGAGGATCTCGCCGGCGTCCGTGCCGCCGAAGAAGAGCCAGACCGCGCCTTGCGTCGACGGGAACGTCCCGCCGGGGCCGTGGATCTCGGGGAAGGCGCGCAGGCCGTCGACCTGCTTGCCGAGCGCGCGCACGAGCGGCTCGCCGACGCCGACGATAAGGTGCTCGTCGAGCGCAAGCGCGCCGAGGCGCGCGGCGACGTCAAGCGGCTTCGCGTCGCGCGTGAGACCGAGCGTGACGAATCGTCCGGCCGCCGTGGGTGGTGTCAGGATCGCGGTTTGAAAGCTCGCCACGGCCGGAGTCTAGTTCACATCGCGAGCACATCGCGAGCACATCATGAGCATGACGGGCGGACATGGCAGATCGCCGCGCTCTACCAGGGCAGCTCGTTGCCCTTCGCGTGCCAGAACTTCCCGTTGCTCTCCGCGCTCGCGCGCTCGATCGTACCGACGATGCGTGCGACGGCGTCGCGGATCTCCTCGGGCGCGCCTTCGCCGCCCATCTCCGTCTTCACCCACCCGGGGTGGAGCGCCAGCGCGATCCCGCCGAAGCCTTTCACCTCGTGCGCGATGTTGCGCGTGGCCATGTTGAGGGCGGCCTTCGACATCCGGTAGGCGTAGCCACGGCCGCTACCGTTGTCGGCGATCGAGCCCATGAGGGACGTCACGTTGACGATCTTGCCGCGGGCGGCGCGGAGGTTCGGGAGCAACGCGCGCGTCACGCGGATTGCCCCGAGGGCGTTCACATCGAAGCAGCGCAGGGCTTCCTCCGGGTCGAAGGTTTGTAGCGACGTGCTCCACTGGCCGCTGACGCCGGCGTTGTTGATGAGGACATCAACCGCCGCGTCGCCGATGGCGGCTGCCAGGGCGCGCGCCTGATCGTCGCTGCGCACGTCGAGCGCGTGGACGCGGACTTTTCCGCCGGCGTCTCGCGACACCGCCTCGAGCTCGCGGGCCTCGCTCGGTTTTCGCGCCGTGGCCCACACCTCGTCGCCGCGCGCGGCGTAGGCGCGCGCGAGCCCCAGACCCAACCCTCGATTCGCTCCCGTGACGACGACTCTCATGGCGCTCCCTCCTTCGCGGCGGCAATCCGAACCTCGACGCCGGCCGCTTCGCGCGTCGTGTCCTCGACGAGCTTCGCGAGCTCGATGCCCAGCTTGCGATCGTCCATCCATGCGCGGCGCGCCGCGTCCCAGTCGAAGTGCCAGGCGCGGTCGCGGAAGGCGACCCACAGCTGGCGCACCGCGGGTTGCGGCGTCAGCATCAAGCGCACCTTCTCATTGAAGAGCACCGAGAGCGCGCCCTGGGAGACCGTGACCTCCGCGAGGTCGGGATCGACCTCCTCGAACGCGCGGTCGACGCGGTCATAGGTGTCGTCGAGCAGGTCCCGGTAAGTCTTCTCGTCGATCATTGTTCTCGCTTCCATGGTCTCTCGTTTCGCCGTCAACGCGGCAGCGCCGTCCAGAAATCGAAGCCGGCGCGCCGCACGAGCACGGGCACGCTGTCGCCGGGCTTGTAGGTCTTGAGGGCCGCGCCGAAGTCCGCCGGCGTACGCACGCCCGCGCCGCCCACGCGCAGGATGACGTCGCCCGTCTTCAAGCCCGCCTGCGCCGCGGCGCCACGGTCGGACATCTTGCTGACGGCGATGCCCCGGCCGCCCGGCAACCCAGCGGCGCTCCCGGCCGGCAGCTCCCGCACCTCGAGATCTTCGCCACCGCCCGCGCCGAGCTCGCGCGGGCGCCCGCAGCTCGACGGATGGATCGGCGGCGGCGCCTTCGTGGGCGCGAGGCGCGGCACGACCTCCCGATCGATGCGCTTGCCCTCGCGCAGCAGCGCGACCTTGATGCGCGCGCCCGGGATGCTGAGTTGGGCGTCGATCTTGAGGTCCTCGCTCGTGGCGATGGGCGTCCCGTTCCACGCGACGACGACGTCTCCTGTCTCGAGGCCGGCCGCCTCCGCGGGCGAGCCCTTGCCGACGCTCGCGATGAGCGCGCCGCGCGCCGAGGGAAGCTTGAGCGCCGCCTCGAGGGCCGGATCGATGGGCTGCGCGTCGACGCCCAGCACGGCGCGGGGCGCGACGCCCTTGTCGTGCAGGCGCGGCAGCAGCGACTTCGCGATGTTGATGGGGATCGCGAAGCCGATGCCCTGGGCGGGCTGCAGGGGGTGGCCGGCCCAGAACGCCGCGCTGATGCCGATGACGGCGCCCGCCGCGTCGATGAGCGGCCCGCCCGAGTTGCCGACGTTGATCGAGGCGTCGGTCTGGATGAAGAACGAGTAGATGTCTTGCTCGTTCGCCTCGCGCAACGTCGAGCGGTCGACGACGCGCTCCTTGGCCGAGACGATGCCGGCCGTGACGCTGTGGTTGAACCCGAAGGGGTTGCCGATCGCGACGACGCGCTCGCCGACGCGCACGACGTCGGAGTCGCCGAGCGGCAAGATCGGCAGCGGCGTGGGCGACTCGACCTTGAGCAGCGCGACGTCCGTCGGCGCGTCGGCGCCCACGACGCAGGCGGGCAGCTCGCGTCCGTCGTAGAGGCGAACGCGCAGGTCGACGACGTTGCGCACGACGTGCTCGTTCGTGACGATGAAGCCGGCTCTGTGAATGATGAAGCCCGTGCCGATCGAGGTCTTGCCGGCCTCGTCCGAGGGCGTGCCCGTTTCCTCGACCGTGCCGCGGACGTGCACGACCGCGGGCCGCGCGCGGTCCGCGAGGTCCGCCAGATCGTTGAGGTTCGGACCCCGGCCGGCCTTGCGGCGCGGCTGGTCCGTCCACAGCGCAGCGTCGCGCTCGCCGCGCGCCGGCGCCGCAGACGCGGTGGCGAGCGCGAGGGCCAGCGTGAGGGCGACGGGCGGGAGCGACGGCAGGAGGCGCATGCGCCGCCGAAGCTTACGCCATCGCCCAGGCGAGCGACGCGCCCGCCTACTTCAGGCTGGCGTGGCGCTCGGCCACGCCGAGCAAGCGGCGCAAGCGGCGCTTCTCCGACGGCGAAAAGTCGTCCTGGGCCGCGCCGGCGTCCGGCGCGGCCGTGGGCAGCTGCGCCTCGTGGTCGCCCTGTTCGGCCTTGTTCCGTTGGCCAATGTGGCGCTTGACGTCGTCGACGAGCGGCTCGGCCGCCTGCTTTGTGCCGTCGACGAGCTCTTGCGACTCCTTGGTCTGGCCGATGGCGTGCAGGTGCTCGAACAGCGTGCGCGAGCCTAGCTTCACGGTCGCTCCGAACCAGGCGAGCACGACGAACGCCGCCAGGCTCATGCAGAGCTTCAGCAACCGGAACATGGGTGATTCCCTAGCGCAGGATTTGGCTGTCCGACCGGAAGACGATCCGGCCCGAGGACGGCACGTCCTGAACGGCGCGCAGCCGGCGCTGCAGGCCGGGCACGGCGCCGCGCCGTCGCACGGGCGTAATCAGGACCGACCCTCGGGGCACGCGGCGCGCGCCGGTTTCAGCGTTGAATATTTCGCCCAGCATGGAGCACCTGACCATCCATCATCATCGGTGCCCCGATGCCGTCAAATTTTTTGGTCGGCGCCGGCGTCGCCCGCCCGCGCCGCTCTACTTGTCGTCCGGCGTCGGCACGAGGTCGGCGCCGGTCTCCTTGGCGAGCCTCTCGAGGCGCTCGCGCGCGGCGCGCTCGATGAACCAGACGATGAGGATCGAGACGTTGTAGAGAAGAAACAGCGGCCCCGCCATGAGGACCTGCGAGAGCACGTCGGGTCCCGGCGTGAGAATGCCGCCCACGACCGTCGACAAGATGAGCGCGTACTTGTTGAACTTCCAGAGCTGGCGCGCCTTGACGAGCCCGAGCCAGCCCAGCACGGCGAGGATGACGGGCAGCTCGAAGGCCACGCCCGTGCCGAGCAACATCGCCAGCATGAAGCCAACGACCTCGTCCATCATGATCGTCGGTTGAATCACGAAGTCGTCGAAGTGCTCGGCGAAGGACAACATGTACGTCAGCGCCGGCGTGCACAGGACGAAGTAGCCGAAGAGCGCGCCGCTCACGAAGCAAAGCGCGGTGGCGATCGTCACGCCCAGCGCCATGCGCTTTTCTTTCTTGTAGAGGCCTGGCGCGATGAACTTCCACAGCTCCCAGAACACGAACGGGCTCGCGATGAGCAGCGCGCCGTACATCGCGAGCTTCGTGTAGACCCAGAACGGCTCGGTTGGGCCCGCGAAGTTGAAGGTCGGTGTCGTCCCGTGCAGGGCAACGGTCCACGCCTGGCGCGCCGGGCGCGTCAGGATCGAGAAGTATTTCTTCACGAACACGAACGAGCCGCACATCGCGACGAGGAACACGATCGCGGCGTTGCGCAGCCGCAGGCGCAGCTCGGACAGGTGCTCGACGAAGCTCATGCGCGCGTCGTCCGAGCTCGCGGGCTCGGCCGTCCCCTTCGAGACGTTGCCTTCAGGGGTCACGGGTACGGCGACCGGTTTTTGCGTCGACAAAAGGTGTTGTCCTGGGCGGGGCTACGGCTTCTTCTTGTCCGCGGGGACAGTCGGAAGCGGGGGCGCGCCGGTGGGGCGGGGGGCGCCTGCCGGACGCAGGCCCGGCAGGTGGGGAGGAGGAGGCGGAGTGCCGCTCGACGAGCTCGGAATCAGGTCTTCCTCCCTGAGGATCTGCGTCGTGTTCGAGGCGCTCTCGCCGTTTTTCGGCGGGGTCGCCAGCGGCCCGGCCGACGCCGCCGCGGGCTTGGGCTTGGTCGAGCCGCGGAGCGCGTCCGGGCGCGCGACCGTGCCCGTGGGCGGAAGACCCGGGGCGGCCGCGACGGGCTTCGCCGGCGTCAACGGCTTGAAGGGGCTCGCTGGCTTGACCGCCGCGTCGACCGGCCTTTGGGGCGGGGACGCCGGTTTTGCTAACGGCACCTCGGGTGGCGGCGTCGGCACGTCGTCGAGGGTCGCGCCACGGGGCGGAGCGATCTGCACGACCGTGTCGTTCGGGCTATGGTTAGGCGTGGGCAAGGCCGACGTCGCCGGCATCATGCCCGCCCCTGGCTTGCCGACGTCATCGAGCTTGGCGTTGTCCGCCAGCCCGTCGGGCGGTACGGGCAGGCCGCCCTGGGTCTCGGCGGCGAGCGCCGAAATCGCCTTGGCCGCCGCCTCTGCCTCCTCGAGGGCCCGCTTGGCGGCCTCCTCGCGTTCTTTCGCCCATTGGTCCCGCCGCTTGAGCTCGTCGGGATGCAGCGTGACGGCGTCGCGCAGATCCTCGAAGGGCTTGCGAAACGTCTCGTCGAGCGCGATCTCGTTCTTGACGTCCGAGGTCGCCTTGCGGATTTCACGGATGAGCTTGCCCAGCCCGGCCGCGAGGTCGGGGAGCTTCGAAGGACCGAGGAAGATGAGGGCGAGGAGGAGGATTACGGTGATCTCGCCCATCCCGAGATTGAACACGATCCTGTATTTACCTCGATCACCCCGCAGAGACAACGTGAGCGGTCGTTTCGGCTCCGGCCGCGAATAGGGAGATCTGGCGCGGCGGCCCGAGCGGGTACGTCTCGATGCCGCGCGCCCGCAGCGCCTCGGCGAGCTCGTCGCCGGGCGCCTGCGAGAGCCCCACCTCGCGCGCGCCCGTGGCTTCCACGTAGCGGAGCAGGCCGGCGAAGTCGGCGCGATCGCCCAGCGCGACGCCGTGATCGGCGCCGGCGCGCGCGAGCTCGCGCGGATCCGCCGCGTGTCCCGAGACGAGGATCGCCACGGGAGCCTCGAGGCGCCCGAGCCCGGTCGCGTCGCGTGCCGAAGGCGGCCAGAGCAGCGCCTCGCCCGGGCGGAGCTTGCCGTCGAAGCGCTGCAGCGGCGGCGCGGACAGCCCGGCGCGCGCGTAGGCGGCGGCCGCCTGGATGGCGGCGCGTCCCGCGCGCACGGGAACGCCCGCTTCGACGAGCGCCGCCGCGACGGCGAGCGCCGACGTCGGCGCCTCGACGAGCACGAGAGGCGCGCCGCCACGCGCCAGGGCCCCGAGCACGAGCCGCCGAACCTCGGCGAGCGCTTCAACGACGGGCGGGAACGAGAAGCGCCGCGCGCCGAACGTCGCATCGAGGCAAAGCGCGTCCGCGGGGCGCACGGCGGGCGTGTCGTCCGGGCCGATGACGCCGGCGTAAAGGACGCGCGTGGCGGAGCCGGCCGATGCGCCGATCTCGCAGAGCAGCGACGCCGCGCCCGGGGCGTGCCCCGAAGGGAAGAGCTCGAGGCGGAGATCGCCCAGCGTGAACGGGCGGCCGAGGCCCGCGAGCAAGGCGTGCGCGCGCAGTCGTGTCCCCGGCGCGCCGAGGAGCGCGAGCGTCGTTTCCGTCGTGAGGATCTGCCGGCGGCCGTGTCGGGCGCGCGGCAGCGCGCGCGCCGCGCGCGGCTCGAGCGCCGATGCGCCGGACAAGAAGATGAGATCGGCGCCCGCGCTGGCGTCGCACGCGAGGATCGTGCCCTGCACGCGGACGCCTCCTCGGTAGACGAAGGCGCGGGGCTGGCGCTTGCCGGAGGGGACCACTTGGGGACGCCACTATATGTTGCCGATGCCCGATCGTCGCCTGTAAGCTCGCCTGCCGATGGCGAAGTCGACCCCCCGCTTCCGAAAGGACCTGCCCGCGGCGGCGACGGAGACAGATGGGGTGCCCTGCGTCCAGGTGACCGATCCGGCGACGGGGACCAGCTTCACCTTCTACGAGTTCGAGTACGACCTCGCGCATCAGCTCGATGGGCAGGACGTCGAAGACGTCATCGCCTGGGCCGTGGCCAACTATCAGACGGCGCTCACGCCCGAGGCCATCGACGAGTTCGCGGCCAAGCTCCGCGACCTCGGTTTTCTCGAGGGCGCCGGTGGCGCCGCGGCGTGGCCGCGGGCGGAGGCCCCGGGCCCCGACAGCGCGGACATCGAATGGAACACGTCTCCGGGCGTCGCGACGTCACACCTCGTGCCCGACGCCGCGATGCCCGCGTCGGGCGGGGCCTCGGCGCGGGACGCCTCGGACGTCACTGAGCTGCCTCCCGACGCCCTCACGGAGCTGACGGATTCGGACGCCATCGCCAGCTCGGGCGCGACGTCCTCGTCGGGGGTTCCTCGCGCCGTCGGTGCCTCGGCGTCGGGCGTGGTGAATTCGTTTTCCTCGTCGGGCAACCTGTCGCGCAGCTTCAGCGAGCGTCGGCAACCGCCGGGACCCGAGGCCGTCGTCATGACGCCTTTCGAGGACGTCTCCCTGCGGTTCCGCGCGCCGCCGCCCGAGCGCCAGCGCAACTCGACAGGCCTCGTCGTGACGCTGCTCGCGGTGGCGGTGATCGGAGGAGGCGCGACGTATTACCTCTGGATGCGTCAGCACCCGAAGGCGCCCGAGGCGCTGCGCCTGCGCGTCGTCGCGCCCCGGCCCACGGCGGTCTATCGCTGGTTCGCGACGGCGGGCACCGTCGTCGACCTCGACGCGCGTTCGATGTCGTTCGAGGCGGCCGGCAAGATCATCGAGCTTCTGCCCGCCGGAACCAAGTTCGCGGCGGGCGACGTGCTCGGCAAGCTGCAGGGCGCGGCCGAGCTCGAATCCGAGCTCGCGAAGCACAAGTCGAAGCTGGCCGTCTTCCAGCAGATGCGTGACAGCATGAAGGCGGCCGGGAACCGCCCCAAGCTGCGCGACGCCGAGGACAAGCTCGCCGCGCGCCACAAGCTCATGAGCGACGTCGAGGCGAGCCTTGCCAAGCTCGTGCTGCGCGCGCCCGAGGCGGGCGCGATCGTGGAGACGTCCGCGAAGGTGGGCGCGCCCGTGGCCGCGAAGGCGCCGGTCCTCAAGTGGCGCGGGCGCAGCCTGCACGGCGACTTCACGATGGACCAGGAAGACTTCGCGCGGGCGGCCAAGCTCGACTTCTGCCGCGTCGAGGTCGCGGCGGTCGGAGCGTCGACGACGAGCGCGGGCGCGCAGCCGGGCGCCGCAGGAGGCGGGGACGCCGGAGGAGCGGCCGCGGGCGAGCCGCGCTACGTCGATTGCACGCTGCCGCCGCCGGCGGCGCCGCCCGTCAACGGCGTGCCGTCGCTCCTGCGCAAGTTCATCGTGACCCTGCCGAACGACGGCGGCCTCGTCACGGGTCAGCAGCTCCACCTCGCGCGCAAGCGCTTCGACGGTGTCTTCCCGCTGCCGCTGTCGGCGGTGCAGACCTTGACGGAGACGGACGCGAAGATCTGGGTGGCCGCGCCCAACGGGACGGCCGAGCAGCGCAACGTCGTCGTGGCCGAGTCGCGCGACGAGGCGCTCGTGTCGCAGGGCCTCAACGTCGGCGACGAGGTCATCGTCGAGCCGCCCCGCGATCTCCAACCCGGCACCCTCGTCGAGCCGATCCGCTGAGCGCGGGTGGGACTTCGTCCCGCCCCCTACTTGTGTTGAACCCGGTGCAGCGAAGCCGCGCCTCCCGAGGCTTTGATTCGCTCTCGCGATCTCGCTCTGTCTCAGATGCCTATGCGTTGGAGGTCTAGGAGTGGGGCATCTTCGGGTTTGTTTTCGGTGAGGTCGACGATGCAGTCGAGGGACCAGTCTTCGTCGCCCTCGGGGTCGAGGAGAGTCTGCTGGGCGCGCCAGCGGCGCGGGCCGAGCTCGTCGAGGCGCGTGAGGCTCGGGCGTCGCGCCGCGGGCGTCGCGAGCAGCGTCTCGTGCGCCGCCCAGTAGGGCGCCATGGCCTGGGCGACGCGCTCGGCCGACCAGGGCTCGGCGCTGCCCGGAACGAGGCGCGCGACCGTCTCGTAGTCGCGGGCGGCCAGGGCCTTGACGAGGCGGTGTAGCTCGGCGCGCACGCGCGCGGCGAGCGCGCGCGGATCGTCGGCGAGCGCGACGGCGCGCCTGACCGCGACGACGCGCGCGCCCCGCGGCGCCTTGAGGCTCTCCCACTCGTCGAGCAAGCTCGAGTCGACCTCGCGCAGCAGGACGCGGAGCTCGGCGAGGATGTCGAGCACCTCGTCGGTGCGCGCCGCCGCGGGCACGCTCTGCTCGAGCGTCTTGTAGGCCTGCGACAGATAGCGCAAGAGCACGCCCTCGCTGCGCTGCAGGCCGTAGTCGCGCACGTAGGCGTCGAACGTCGAGGCCGTCTCGCAGATCTCGCGCGCGATCGACTTCGGTCGGATGTTGGTCTCGCCCACCCACGGGTGGCGCGCGGCGAAGGCGTTGAACGTCGCGTAGACGAAGTCGCGGTTGGGCTTCGGCCACTCCATGGCCTCGAGCTCGGCGATGCGCTGCTCGTACTCGATGCCGTCCGCCTTCATCTGGTCCATGCGCTCGGTCTTGAGCTTGTCGAGCTGGCGGTAGAGCACGACGTCCGGGTCCTCGAGGATGGCCTCGACGAGCGAGAGGACGTCGAGTGCGTAGGTGGGCGCCGCGCGGTCGAGCGCCTCGAGCGCCTCGAGCAAGTACAGCGACAGCGTCTGGTTGAGCGAGAAGTCGCGCTGCAGCTCGCTGCTCACCTCGACGAGGCGGCCGCGCGCGGCCTCGGTCGTGACGACGTCGATGATGCGCGCGTGGCGAAGCGCCCGGAAGCACGCGGCGGCGCGGCGGCGCTCGGCGCGCTTGCCGCGCTCGCCGCCGTGCGACCGACCCACGAGATCGACGAGGCGCCGGTACCCGCCGCCGCGCCGCGCGCGGGCGCCCTCGCTCTGCAGGCAGTTGAGCAGCATCCCGTGCGTGACCTCGAAGCGCGACTCGAGGGGCTCGGGCGTGCCTTTCACGAGGCGCTCGAATGTGCCCTTGTCGAAGTGCACGTAGCCCTTCGTGGGCGGCTTCTGCATGACGACCTTCTTGCCCGTGGCCTGCTTGGCGGCCAAGCGGCGGTTTTCGACGACGTGGGCCGGCGCCTGCGCGACGATGCTGCCGCGCTCGTCGAAGCCCTTGCGCCCCGCGCGCCCCGCGATCTGCTGGAAGTCGCGCACGCCGAGGACGCCCACCTTCTCGCCGTCGTACTTGCACAGCTGCGTGAAGACCACGGTGCGGATGGGCACGTTGACGCCGACGCCCAGCGTGTCGGTGCCGCTCACGATCTTGAGCAGGCCCTGCTGCGCGAGCTTCTCGACGAGCAGCCGGTACTTCGGCAGCAGGCCCGCGTGATGAAGCCCGATGCCGTGGCGCACGAAACGCTGGAAGTCCTTGCCGTAGGGCGAGTCGAAGCGAAAGTCACCCAGCGCGGCGCGGATGGCCTCCTTTTCTTCCTTCGTGCAGATGTCGACGCTCATGAGGTTCTGCGCCTCCTCGGCGCAGGCCCGCTGCGTGAAGTTCACGAGGTAGATGGGATAGCGGCCCGACGTCACGAGCTCGGCGATCGTCTCGTGCAGCGGCGTCTCGCGGTAGTCGAAGTCGAGCGGCACGGGGCGGTCGCGGCTGCGCACCGTCGCGACCTCGCGCTTCGTGAGCGCGCGCAGCCCGTCCTCGACGGCCTTGAGCTCGCCGAGCGTCGCCGACATGAGCAAGAACGTCGTCTTGTCGAGGGAGAGCAGCGGGATCTGCCAGGCGGCGCCGCGCTCGCGGTCGGCGTAGTAGTGGAACTCGTCCATGACGACGGTGTCGACGCGCGCGGCGGCGTCGCGCAGCGCCATGTTCGAGAGGATCTCGGCTGTGCAGCACACGAGCGGCGCGTCGCGGTTGATCGTCGCGTCGCCCGTCATCATGCCGACGTTGTCGGGGCCGAAGAGCTGACAGAGCGCGAAGAACTTCTCGCTCACGAGCGCCTTGATGGGGCACGTGTAGAACGACGTCCGCCCCTCGGCGAGCGCCTTGAAGTGCAGCGCCGTCGCGACGAGCGACTTGCCCGAGCCCGTGGGCGTGTTGAGCACGACGTGCTTGCCCGCCATGATCTCGAGCAGCGCCTCTTCTTGCGCCGGATACAGCGCCAGCCCCGTCGACGCCACCCACGTCATGAAGCGGGCCAGGATCTCGTCGGCGTCGACGACCTCGCCGCGAGCGGGCAGCAGCGCGGCGAGCGGCGCGGGCGAATCGGCTCGCGGGCCGGCGCCGGAGTCTGACGAGGCTGCCGTGGTCATCGAGGGGGCGAATCCTCGCAGGCTCCCGCGCTCGCGGCCAGCCCGAACGCTCCTCAGCCTCGGTCGCCCGCAGGCTCGGGGAGGGCCCGTGGGCGAAGAGCGTTGGCGACGCCGGGCGAGCCGAAGTTGCCGCTCGTGCCATAGGGCTCGGCGGCCGGGCAGGTCGCGCCGCCGCGCTCGATGACGACGGCGTGGCCGACGTAGGCGTCTCCCCAGGCCGCCGTCCATGTGACGGCGTCGAGCATGAGCCCGTCGGCGCACGGGCCGAGACAGAAGCGCGATGCGATCGTCGCCGTTGTTGTTGAGGACGAGCTTGGTGCCGTACGCGAGATCGACGGGCGCGTCCCCGTTGTGCGCCCGATCGACCGATTGTCCCAGCACGAGGAGGCTGCGCGGCGCGAGCACGCCGCCGTCGACGGCGACCTCGGTGGTGCCATCCGAGAGGCGCAACCTGCCGAGGTCGGGCGCCTCGTCGGCGAGGTTCGCGATCTCGATCCACTCGTGTCCGAGATCGCTGCCCGCGGGATCGACGAGCAGCTCGTCGATGACCACCTCGCCCGTGCGCGGGGGCG
>DATKFB010000547.1:0-5098 GCA_035544435.1 Polyangia bacterium | reverse complement strand
CGATTGCGCGGGCGCGTCGCAGGTTCAAAGAAATACGGGCCAGCGCGACGCCGTCGCGACAAACTTGTCGTGCCAGCAGGAGTGCGCACGACCGCCGGCGCGCGCTGGGCCGCCAATGCAGAGATCTCCGTGGCACCGGACTTGCACCAGAGGGCGCGCATGAAGGTGTGCATTCGGTTCGTTTGCGTGGTGATCCGGAGGATCGGCCTCGTCTCGATGCTCGCGTTCGTCGGGTGCGTGGGAGGCCTCTCTTCCCCCTCTGCGCGGGGCAGTATTCCGGGAGGAGACGGAACCGGACCCGCGACCGGCACCGCGTCGACCGGCACCGCGGGATCGACAGGAGCGCCCAACGGGAGCGTGGGCTCGGCCCAGGCGGGCACGGCCGGCGCTGCAGGACCCGTGCTGCAGCCCGAGAAGGAGGTCGCGAGCTCGTATAAAGCGCCCGTCGCGACGGGACACTTCGTCTGGATCACGAACCCCACGAGCGGACGGGTCGCCTACGTTGACGCGACGTCGCTCGCCGTGAGCACCGTCGAGGCCGGCGACGGGCCGACGTACCTCACGGCCGTGCCCGGCACGGCCGACGCCGTCATCGTGCTCAACACGCTGTCGAACGACGCGACCTACCTCTCGGCGAGCGGCACGACCCTCACGAGCCGCACGATCCCGAACGTCGCTCCCGGCTCGAACGGGTGGGCCGTCTCGCCCGACGGCCGCTTCGCGCTCGCCTGGACCGACGCGCGCCTCGTGCCCGCGGCGCCGGATACGCAGGGGTTCCACGACGTCACGATCATCGACCTGCAGGCGGCCGCGAGCGCGCCCGCGAGCACGACGCTCGCCGTCGGATATCGCCCCATCTCGATCGGCTTCGCCGCCGACTCGAGCCGCGCCTTCGCCGTCACTCAGGACGGCGTCTCGGTGGTCGCGCTCGCGAAGCCGGCCGTCGTCGACACCGTGCCCCTCGGCGAAAATGGCATGACCGACGCCGCAGACACGCAGGACGTCTCGATCACGCCCGACGGCAAGCTGGCCGTCGTGCGCCGCGACGGCAGCGCCGTCGTCGGTGTCGTCGATCTCGCGAGCCACGCGCGCACGGACTTCACCCTCTCGGGCGCCGTCACCGACATCGTTGTCTCGGCGGACGGCGCGCGCGCCGTCGCCGTCGTGCGCGACACGGCCGAGGTGGCCGTGCTGCCGCTCGCAGGCTCCGCGCCCGCGGCGGCTGCGGTCCAGCACGTTACGATCACGGGCGAGACAATCGGCCAGGTGACGCTCGCGGCGGGCGGTCTCGAGGCCGTGCTGTTCTCGAACGCGACGCCCGCCGAGCGCCTCACCGTGCTCACGCTCGGATCGACGCCGACGTTCCACGTCGTCAAGCTGCACGCCTCCGTGCTCTCGGCGCTGCCCACCCCCGACGGCATGTTTGCCGTCGTGCTGCATCCGACGGTGGCGCCCGTGATCGAGACCCCGAACCCCGACGGTGGTGCGGCCGACGCTGCCGCCGCCGCCGCGACGACGCCACCGCCCCCCGCGACGGCGTTCTCGCTCGTGCCCCTCGACGGGACGCAGCCCGCCCGCATCGAGATGACGAACGCGCCCATCCAGGCCGTGGCGATCGCGCCCACGAGCGACCGCGTGCTGCTGAGCGTGCTCGACACCGGCAAGCAGATTTACGGCGCCTACCTGGGCCTGCTGCCGACGCTCGAGGTGCGCACGTACCCCCTAGCGAGCCCGCCCGTCGCGACAGGTGTCGTGGGCGGCGCGAACCGTGGCTACATCGCCCAACAGTACCCGGACGGGCGCATCACCTTTATCACGCTCGACAGCGGCGACGCGCGCACGCTGACGGGATACGAGCTGGGCGCGCGCGTCGTCGAATGGAACAAATGATGAAGCTGCGTCCGTCGAACCTCCTCGTGTCGTCCCTCGCGGTCACGCTGACGTTCGTCGGCTGCGGCGGCCGCGCGCAGATCTGGTCCCAGCCGATCGTCGGCGTCCAGGCCTATGGCCTCACCGACGCCGTCGTGCTCGCCGATCCGGCCGCGAATCGCGTCGTCGCGCTCGCGATCGATCCGACGACGGGCGCGCTCGCTGAGACCTCGCTACCCACGAGCGACAATGTCCGCACGACGGTGGTCGGTCCGGGCGGCCATCACCTCTACGTGCTGTCGGGAGGCCATCGGGCGCAGCTCGGCGACGCGCGCCCCGACGAGCCGCCGCGCCTCGCGATCGTCGACGGGACGACGAACCCCGCGACCGAGAGTCACATCGATCTGACGGTGTTGTCCGACCCGCTCGACGGGCTCGAGATCGATCCGACGGATCACTGGGCCGTGATCTTCGCGAACCAAGGGGCGAGCTCGGCCTTCGTGACGAATCCGAACGCGCTCGTCGTCGTCGACCTGATGAAGGGCACGGCTCAGCAGGTCGTCCTGCACAGCTTCGGCGGTCACCCCGAGAACCTCATCTTCCCGCCGTTGCTCGGGCTGCCGAGCGGGCCGACGCACCTGCTCGTCACGCAGAGTGACCAGGACTTCACGCTCCTGTCGCTCGACGATCCGACGAAGCCACAGATCACGGTGCGCCTCGCCGACGCGACGGCCGTGACCAGCCCGCACCCCACGCAGGTCGTATTCGACGACGGCGATCCCACGAAGACCGACGACGCGCGCATCGGCGTCAGCTTCGCCGGCCTCACGACCGTCATGACGCTGCAGCTCGAGCCGTCGACCGATCCGAACGGCTACGCCCCGACGATCAACGTCACCGACGTGGGCGGCGTCCCGAGCGCCATCGCGTTCGTGCAGACCGACGGCGGCCTGCGCCTCGCGACGCTGCAGCCGGGGCGCGTGTCGGCCGTGCTCGTCGATCCGGTGACGACGTTGACGACCGTCGTGACGTTGCCGGCCCCTTACCAGAGCCTGTCGCTCGTGACGTCGTCGGCGGCCACGGCGCCCGCGAGCGCGTCGGTCGCACCCGACGTCGCGCTGCTGTGGGACGCGAACACGAGCGTCGGCGGTGTCGCGTTCTGGGAGCTCGGGCAGGTGGCGGGCCAGCCGTTCCGGAGCATCGAGACGGTCGGCATCGACGCCGTCGTCAACGGCGTGGAGGACGTGTCGGGCATGAACACGGCCCTCAAGGTCCTGAGCACGACGAGCAACGAGTTCTTCGTCCTCGACCTCGCCAAGCGCACGGCGACGCCGCTAATCACGACGATCGGCGTCCAGCTCAGCGTGTCGCCCACGGGCACGCGCGTCTGGGCCTTCCAGCCCGGCGGCACCGAGCTCGCGTCGACCGAACTCGTGACGGGCCAGGTGCACACGCTCGAGGTGGACACGCCGCTCACGTCGCTGTTCGAGATCGAGCGGCCCGGCACGCCCGGCAAGTACTCGCTCGTCACATTGCAGGAAAAGGGCGGCGTGGGCGCGACCGTGTTCGACGCCGACAACCCGAACGAGGCCGGCCGCCGCATCTACGGCGCGCTCCTCACGGAGGGACCGTATGACAACTAGGGCGAACCTTCGCGCGGCGCTCCTCGGCGTGGCGCTCGTTGCGGCAACGGGCGGCCGCGCACGCGCCCACGACGATCTCGCGCCGGCGATCGAGCAAATGGGTGAGCCGGCGGCCTCCGCGCGCGGGCCGGGCCTGTGGTGCGTGTCGATCGGCGGCCGCGCGTCGCTATTTCGCAGCGCGGGCTACGACGCCTTCTCGACGAACGACGCCTTCGGTCAGTTCTCGGCGACCGCAACGCGGACGGTGCTCACGGGCCCGCGGTTCTCGACGGCGGCTGGTGTTCTTTGGGAGGACGGCACGGCGACGTCGACCGCGCGTGGTTCAGAATCCAGCCTGTCGGTCATGCGGCTCGGCCTCGTGCTCGAGGAGCGCTTCGCGCCGCGGCCGTGGGTCTACGTCCTCATACGCGTCGCGCCGGCTTGGCTGCGGGGCAAGGCCTCGATCGACGACCTGTCGATCGCCGCGCCCCTGGAGACGTCGTTCTCGAGCTACGGCGTCGACACGAGCGTGGGCGTCGCGGGGCGGCTCAACCCGCGCAGGGGCAAGGTCGGCGTCTGGCTCATAGGCGACGGCGGCTACGGCTGGGCGCAGGCCCAACCGATGGCGCTCGCGCCGGCGCTGCCGTCGACCGATCGGGACAAGGCCGGCGTCACGACGCTGGCCGACCTCGCGCCGCGCGGGATCTTCTTGCGCTTCGCCCTCGCGCTCAGCTACTGACCGCTTTCACGTTAAACGGAGGGAGTAGCCGGCGAAGGCCGTCCAGGCCCTGACGTCGGCGTTCGAGATGAGGCTCATCGCGAAAGCGACGGCGTCATCGAACGCCTCTCCCACTCGCGTCGCCGCGCGCTCAGCGATCGACGACAAAGATCTCGCTCGACCCGGAGATCGCAGAGGCTTTCGCGAAGCTCGACGCTTACACCCGGGCGGGGCAGGGCCGCTGGCGGTTGGGGGACAATCTGAGGCGGGAGCCACAGAGCAACTCCGATGCTCTCAGCGGGGCTCAGCGGGAGGAGGTGCCGATGGTGGAGGGGGGAGGGTCAAGTGGAGCCGGGAGTCTCGCCTGCGCCGACGTTCCTTGACGAGGCGTGCGCGACGCCGACGGTCAAACGAGCGCGTTAGCCGTCCGAGGAGAGGCCGTGGCTCGATGAACATGGAGACGGCGATCCCCTCGATGTCCACCCCCTTTGAGAGTGGAGTTTGAAACCGCTCGTCGTCGCCGCTCAGGGCGGTAAGGAAGTGCATCTGAGTTTCGGGGAGGGGGAGGATACTCGAACTGCTCGCCGGCCTAACTGCACCCATGGGTACTCGTACCGCCATTAGGCACCGAGCTAGACGCATATAGTCATTGAAATAATGATAGTGCTGATATAGTTTTTCTAGGATGAAAATGCTCGCTCGACCGGCGCTGTTGGCCCAGGTCACGGCGCTGCTGTGCGAAAATCCGGTGGTGGCGCTGCTCGGTCCGCGGCAGTCCGGGAAGACGACGCTGGCGGCGCAGATCCTGGCCACGCGCACCGGTGTGCGCTTTGATCTCGAGGATCCACGCGACGCGCAGCGATTGTCGCAGCCGATGACCGCGCTCGAA
>DATKFB010000546.1:0-3247 GCA_035544435.1 Polyangia bacterium | reverse complement strand
TCGAACATGCAGGCCTGATCGATTTCCTCTCTGAGGGCTACGTTCTCCTCGTGGACTCGGACCCTCAGTAGCTTGTTTTCTTGGATCAGCTTCTCCAACTGGGTCGCGACCCGCCATTGTCCCGTAACGTCCATTACCGCGCCCACGATCTCGACGTCCGAGGGCTCAACATTCGTCGCACGAGCTACGATGTGGAGGTGCTTCACGGTCTCGTCGGGGAACAGCAGGCGGCATCTCAGGTCGAGCTCCTTGCCCTCCTGCGTCGCTCCACAGAGGTTCTCCTTTACGTACGCCCTGTCCTCGGGATGAACCCGTTGAAGCATCGCCTCCACCGTAGGTTCGGTGGCTCGATCGTATCCAAAGATGCGAAAGGTCTCTTCCGACCAGACCATCTCCCCCAAAGAGACCCGGCAGCCGAAGCTCCCGGTGCGGCTCAAGCGCTGGGCCTCGGCGAGGTGCGCTTCGTTTCGGCGAAGCGGCTCCTCGGGCCAGTTGCGCCTGTATGGCTCGGTCACGAGGACTCCCTGGTCCCGCCTCCGGTCACTGATGTCTACTAACGGCAAGTGGCCACCCGTGGGGCCGCGGATGTCGCCGACCCACCCAAAATGTTCTTCGTGGAGATTTCCAAACTTCGGGAGCATGTCTTGATTTGTTCGAGGTGCGCTCAGTTGACGACAACTCCTGAGTGTCCGGGGTCACCGTGCAATTGTCGGTCCATCGCTCGCCCGTTGAATCGCCAAACGTCTCGGCTCGATGCTCTGACGAGATCTCACCAATGGTGAGATGCTAGCCAGTCGCGCCTCAGAGCCGAGTGGGTTTATTTTTTGTGGATTCTGCAGCAGAGATTGTACGTCACGATACTCTTCAAGGACGGCGCACTCCGTTGCACGTATATGATGGTCGGCAGTCAACGCCGGTTTCGCAAAACTTGACGCAGGCCGCACACACGTCCTCGCCACGCGTGAAGTCGATGCGAGGGTGCCGGAACGGGACCCACTGGAAGCGCTCGTAGAACAGCACGCCGACGTGCGGCCGTCGGGCATAGTCGTAGCGCCCGAGCGGCCGAAGCACCTCGCGCTCGAGGCGCACGTGACCGAGGTTGTTGCGCTCGGAGCGATAGAGCTCGAGGAGTGAGCGCTTGCGCGTCCGCTCTTCCGCGGACAGCGTCAGCACCTGCTCGTCACCGTTCGTCGTCGGGAACTCGTGAGACCGGACGCCAGCGTGGTGGTTGTACTCGGCGAACTCGATCACGGCGAGCTCGCGCGCGAAGCCGCTCGCGAGGAAGCTCGCGACGTCGTGATCTTGGTGCCCGCCCTCGTAGGCCGGAGTCCAGAGCGCGTCGGCGCGGACGCGCTCGCTCTGCTCTCTGATGATCGTTCGTGCCTCGGCGATCCGCGTCTTGAGCTCACGCGACGGCCAGGGCAGGAACATCGTCGGCTCGATCTCCAGCCGGTCGGCCGCGCGTTGCGCCTCCTCGCGGCGGCGCACCACGCGCGCCGCGTGACGGCCGCGCCGCCAGCTCCATTGTGCCTGGGGCGCGGGGATGCCCGTGGTCAGGTAGAGCACGAAGACGCGCGCGCCGCGGGCGCGAACGCGGCCGATCGCCGCCGCGCACCCCGCCACTTCGTCGTCGGGATGCGGTGCCAGCAGCAGGACTCGATTTCCTGTCAATTGTCGCTCCGCGGGCTCTGCTGCGGCTTCCGTTGCACGACGGAGGTCGTGCGCGCCCGCCGCCACACGGCCAGGAGATCGTCGAGGAGAACCTCGCGCCAGGTGGGGATGCCGTCGACCGCCCAGGCCGCGGCAGCCGCGCCGAGCCGCGCGCGCAGCCCTTCGTCGGTCACCACGCGACGCAGCGCCTCGACCCATGACGCCGGATCGCCTCCGCGCACGACGAGGCCGGTCTCGCCCTCGACGACGTGCCGCCCGCCGCCGCTCTCGGCAGCGACGAGGAGCGGCCGACCGCACGCGAGCGCCTCGAGGCAGATGTTCGAGGTCTCCTCGATCAGTGAAGGATGCGCCACGACGTCGGCGGACGCGTAGGCGCGAGAGAGGTCGGTGGGCGCGAGCGTCCCCGCGCAGCTCGCCCGCGCGCCGAGGCGCGCGAAGATGGCCCGTCGCTCCGGTCCCTCGCCGACGCAGAGCAAGTGCACAGGCAGGCCTTCGCCCACGAGCGTGTGGACGGCCTCGACGGCCGTCATGACGTTCTTGCCGCGATCGAGGCGACCCACGACCATGATGACGACGCGGCCCGATGGCACGTCGAACACGCCATCGAGCCAGGCGCGATCGGCGGGGCGCGGGCGGAACACGTCGCGGTCCACGCCCCGCCGCAGCAGGCTCACGCGCGCGGGTGAGAGGAGCCGCCCGAGCGGCTCGAGCTGATCGGGCCGCGAGACGACAACGGCGGCGCAGCGGCGCTGATGCTCGGCGAGGCGCGCGCGCATCCGGGCCTCGGCCCGATCCGGCAGCGCGGCCCGCTCGTTGAGGAGCCGCGCCACGCGGCCCTCGCCGAACAACCGCTCGATCGTGGCCGCCGCGAAGACGGACGTGTAGCGCGGCGTGTCCGTGTGAATCGAGGTCACGAGCGGGAGGCGCCGGCGGCGCGCCAGGCGCTCGGCCGTGCGCGCGAAGACGAAGTAGGCGTCCGTCGTGTGAATCACCTCGGCGCCGGCGAGATCTCGCGCGAGCACCGGGTGATAGGGAGCGAGATCGGCGTGATCGGGCATGTCGGCGAGAAACGGCAGCCGAGACGAGCTGAAGATCGAACGATGGGTCTTGAACCGCACGTTGCTTGCGAGGGCGCGCGTGCCTGAGACGTCGCCCGCGAAGTGCACCGTCAAATCGAGCTCGGTCTCCAAGCCGATGGCCGCCGCCGCGAGACGCTCCCACACCTTGACGTGGCCGCCGGACCCGGGCCGTTGCGCGAGGTCGACGAGCACGTGAACGCGTGCGAGCGCCGCGTCGTCAGCCAAGGCTCCCCGTCCTGGCGTGCTCTCGATGGCGCGGCGCCTGCGCGCGCCTCGACGACGTCTCGACGGCGAGCCACGCCAGCAAGCCCGTGACGCCGAGCGCGAGCTCGCGCGCGCGCTTCGCGATGCCGAGCGCGACGCAGAGGTCCGTCTCGAGGCCCAGCCAGCGACCGATCGACACGATGGTGATCTCCTGGATGCCGATGCCCGCGGGCAAGAAGAAGGCGGCGCCCCGCGCGGCCGATGCCACTCCCTCGATGGCGAGCGCCGTCGAG
>DATKFB010000545.1:0-2430 GCA_035544435.1 Polyangia bacterium | reverse complement strand
GCAGGAGCAGCGCCACGAGGTCGGTCACGCGCTCGGCGATGACGATGGGCGCCGTGCGCGCCGCGGGCACGCCGTGCGAGGCGCGCAGGAGTAGCGCCTTGACCGCCTCGCCCAGCTTCCCCGGCGTCACCGTGAGCGCGAAGCCCGCCAGGAACACCGACAGGCTGTCGCGCGGCGCGACGCGCACGCCGAGCACGCGCAGGTAGTACTCCCAGCGGACGAAGCGCACGAGGTAGTTGCCTGCGGCGAGCAAGCAGGCGAGCGCCGCCATGCTCCAGTGAAACGCGCGCAGCGCCCCGGCGACCTGCCCCGCGTTCGCCCAGATCGTGAATCCGATGTAGACGGCCACGCCGACCGCGACGCCGAGGATGACCCGACCGACGAGCCCTTTCATGCGAAGTGCGCGAGCGTAGCGCGGCTTCGCCGCGCGGAGCGAGGGGGTCCGGCCGAGGCCGAGCGAACCGAGCGCGGAAGGGGCAGGGCGTGGGGGGGCCGAGGTACGAGCGGCAGCGAGCTACCCCCCGTCAGATCGATTGGCTTTGTCGAGGCGCTTGCGCTCGTTCTCGTCGAGGTAGCGCTTGCGCAGGCGGATGGCCTTGGGCGTGACCTCGACGAGCTCGTCGTCGTTGATGAACTCGAGCGCCGACTCGAGCGTGAACACGCGCGGCGGCGTGAGCGTCAGCTTCTCGTCGGCGGCCGTCGTGCGGATGTTGGTGAGCTTCTTGGCCTTTGAGGGGTTCACGACGAGATCGTTGTCGCGCGAGTGCAGGCCGATGATCTGCCCGCCGTAGACGCGGTTCTGCGGCCCCATGAAGAGCTGCCCGCGCTCCTGAAGGTAGAAGAGGCCGTAGGCGTTGGTCTCGCCCTCGTCCTGCGCGACGAGCACGCCATTCGGGCGCGCCTTGAAGCTGCCCGCGAACGGGCCGTAGTTCTTGAAGGTGTGGTTGAGGATGCCCGTGCCCCGCGTGTCCGTGAGGAACTGCGAGCGGTAGCCGATGAGGCCGCGCGCCGGGCAGAGGTACTCGAGGCGCATGCGGCCCTCGCCCGCGGGCCCCATCTCCTGCATGCGGCCGCCGCGCCGCCCGAGCTCCTCGATGACGGCGCCCGAGTACGCCTCATCGAGGTCGATGACGACCTCCTCATACGGCTCGAGCTTCTCGCCGCCCTCCTCCTTGAAGATGACCTGCGGCTGCGACACCATGAGCTCGTAGCCCTCGCGGCGCATTGTCTCGATGAGGACGCTGAGGTGCAGCTCGCCGCGGCCGAGCACGTCGAACGTGTCGGGCGACGGCGTCTCGAGCACGCGCAGGGCGACGTTGGCCTTGATCTCCTTGAACAGGCGGTCGCGCAGGTTGCGAGAGGTCACGAACTTCCCCTCTTTCCCGGCGAACGGACCGTTGTTCGACATGAACTGCATCTTCACGGTCGGCTCCTCGATCTCGAGGAGCGGCAGCACGGTGGGGCGCGCGATCTCGGTGATCGTCTCGCCGACCGTGAGGTCCTGCATGCCCGTCACGGCGCAGATGTCGCCCGCGGCCGCCTCGGCCAGCTCGAAGCGCTTGAGCGACTGGTAGCCGAGCAGCTTCTGCACGCGGAACTCTTCGCGCTTGCCGTCCCGGTGCACGCAGAGCACGCGGTCGGCCTGCTTGATGCGTCCCGAGTCGATGCGGCCGATCGCGACGTAGCCGAGGTAGTCGTCGTAGTCGAGCGTCGTGACGTGCATGGCGAGGGGGGCGTCGACGTCGCCCGTGGGCGGGTGCACCTTCTCGACGATGATGTCGAGCAGCGGGCCGAGATCCTTGTGCTCGTCGTTGAGATCCTTGACGGCCCAGCCCTCTCGGCCCGAGGCATAGACGATGGGGAAGTCGAGCTGCTCGTCGGTGGCGCCGAGCGCGCAGAACAGATCGAAGGTCTCGTCGACCGTGCCCGTCGGATCGCAGCCTGCGCGGTCGACCTTGTTGATGACGAGGATGGGGCGCAAGCCGAGCGCGAGCGCCTTGCGCGTCACGAAGCGCGTCTGCGGCATCGGGCCCTCGAAGGCGTCGACGAGCAGGCAGACCGAGTCGACCATCTTGAGGACGCGCTCGACCTCGCCGCCGAAGTCCGCGTGGCCCGGCGTATCGACGATGTTGATGCGCGTGCCCTTCCAGGTGATGGCGGTGAACTTCGAGAGGATCGTTATGCCGCGCTCGCGCTCGAGGTCGTTCGAGTCCATCGCGCAGTCGGCGATGACTTCGCCCGCGCGGAATTGCCCCGCCTGGCGAAGGAAGCCGTCGACGAGCGTCGTCTTGCCGTGGTCGACGTGCGCGATGATCGCGATGTTGCGGACGTCGGCCCGGACGACCTTCGTCGGAACTGCTTCGGTTGCTTCTGCGCCTGCGGTGGACATGCGGGTCGGGAGACTTACCCGGCGAACGGCCCCCGCGCAAG
>DATKFB010000544.1:0-4352 GCA_035544435.1 Polyangia bacterium | reverse complement strand
CGGGCGCCGGCGAGAGCGTCGAGGGGGGCGACCTGCTCGTCGTCATCGAGGAGCAGGGTTGAGCCACCGGCGCCGCGCGCCCCTCTTGGGCGCGCTCGCGCTCGCCGCCGCGGCGCTGGGCGGCTGCCCCAAGCGCGAGGCGCCGCCGGCCCCGGCGTCCGCGCCGGCGGCTCCCGCGCCGCTGTCGCGGGGCAAACCGCTCCGCATCGCCATGATCGGCAAGAGCTCGACGAACCCGATCTTTTTGTCGGCGCGCACGGGCGCCGAGGCCGCGGCCAAGGATCTCTCGGGCAAGATCGGCGTTCCCGTCGAGATCGTCTGGATGACGCCTCCCCAGGAAGACGGCGCCCTGCAGGCCCAGCGCATCTCGCAAGCCGTCTCGGAGGGCGTGCGCGCCATTCTCATCTCGTGCTCGGACGCCGACCTCGTCACGCCCGCCATCGACGCCGCCGTCGAGCACGGCGTCGACGTCATGACGTTCGACAGCGACGCGCCAGCCTCGAAGCGCTTCGCCTTTTACGGCGTCGACGGCAGACGGCTCGGCCAGGACATCATGGCCCAGCTCGCGAAGCTGCTCGGCGGCAAGGGCAAGGTCGCGATTCTCGCTGGGAACCAGAACGCGCCGAACCTGCAGGAGCGCGTCGACGGCGTGCGCGCCGAGGCCGCGCGCCATCCCGGCATTCAGATCGTCGGCACGTTCTTCCACATCGAGCGGCCCGAGGCCGCGGTCGCCGAGGTCATCCGCGTCGGCAATCAGCACCGCGATCTGCGGGGCTGGGCCATGGTGGGCGGATGGGCGCTCTACACGAAGACGCTGCTCACCGAGCTCGACCCGGCGAAGATCAAGATCGTCGCCGTCGACGGCCTGCCGCCCGAGTTGGTGTACGTCGAGAAGGGCCTCGTGCCGGTGCTGCTCGCGCAACAGCCCTACCTTTGGGGCAACGTGGGCGTCACGAAGATCGTCGACAAAGTTATCCACAAGAAAGACGTGCCCACGATCGTTCCAATGGACGCCGTGAGAGTAACGGCCGATACGCTCGGCTCGTGGGCGCGCCAGCTCCGACAGTGGGGCTTCGCGGATGTTCCCGAGGAATATCTGAAGCTCAAGTAGCCGTCTCGACGAGGTTATTAACCTGGGCGCGGGATTCGTCGGCATATTTCCGACGCATTTCGATACGGTTTCTCGATGGAAAAATGTGAGGTCCGTGCCTCCAAGACGCTTTACAGGTTCACGCGCAGGTGGTTACGGTGCGCACACATCGACCACGAAGAACGAAATCAAATGGTCAACACCAACCGTTCAGGGGGGATTTTAATGCGACTTTGTGCATCCGTCATCGCGATCGCCATACTCTCGCCGCTCAGCGCGCTCGCCGAAGAAGCCCCGGCCGGCGCTCCGCCGGCGGCTCCGCCCGGCGCGCCCCCGGCCGTCGTTGAGGCCGCTCCTCCGCCCGCCGCCCCTGCGCCGGCTCCCGCCGCGGCGGCTCCCGCTGCCCCGGCAGCGCCCGCCAAGACCTGGAAGGATCTCATCACGATCGACGGCCTCGTCGACTCGTACTACATGTACAACCTCGCCCCTCCGTCGGGCCCGAACAACAGCCTCACGCCGCCAGGCGGCTACCGCTCGTTCGACGTGAACTCGAACACCTTCACGCTGAACTACGCCAAGATCGGCATCGGTATGAGCGCCGACAACGTCGCTCTGCGCATGGACCTCGGCTACGGCGCCATGGGCAACGTCATTAATGGGTTCCCCGGTCCAGGCATCGCCCCAATGGGGGTCCCCGCTGCCATCGGCTCGCCATTCGTCGCGCAGCAGGCGTTCGTCTCGCTCACGCCGGTGACCAACTTCACGGTCGACCTCGGAAAGTTTGCGACGACGGCGGGCTCAGAGGTCATCGAGGCGAACAAGAACTGGCTCTACTCGCGTTCGATGCTCTTCTTCAACATCCCGCTTGTTCACACGGGCCTGCGCTTGAATTACAAGGTCAACGACATGGTGTCCGTGCAGGGCAGCGTCGTGAATGGCTGGAATGGCCAGGGCTTCGAGGTCGACGGCAACTCGGCCAAGACTTTCGGCCTCAACGCCACCATTACCCTGCCTGGCGGTATCGGCATCATCCCGACCATCTACGTCGGCAAGGAGAATGGCAGCACCAGCACGCGCTTCCTGGGCGATCTCGTCGCGACCTACACGATGGGCGCCTTGGGTCTCAACTTGAACTTCGACTACATCAAGGATTCGGGCCTCGCGGCGATGAACCTGATCGATCCGTTCCTCGGCGTCGCGCTCATGGCTCACTATACGGTCAGCGATCACATGAACGTCACGGGCCGCTTCGAGTACGCTCAGCTCACGGCGACGAATGGCGGGACTGCGCAGAAGAACGAGGAGGTCACGGTGGGCCTCGCATGTCCGTTCGCGGGTCACCTCGAGGTCCGTCCTGAGCTGCGCGCCGATTTCGCCAGCCCGTCAACGCTGCCGGGCATGAAGTCGAGCCAGTTCACGGCGCTCGTGGCCGGACTGGCGTACTTCTAGGCCGTCAGAGATCGATTATCCGAAGGCGGGCTCTCTCGTCGCGCTCCGGCACGGCGGGGGACCCGCCTTTCGTTTTGAGAGCGCCCCGCGCAGCGTCTTGAAGTGGCGCTCCTGTGGTGGCCTGGTTCTGCTGCCAGCCGCGCGGTTAAGATGAACAATAGGATGTCGTCCAAACATCTTACTGCCGGGGAGCACCACGGTCTTGTCCTTGTCGCAGAAGGGCCAGATCGTCATTCCGAAACGCATTCGTAGCGAGCGGAGCTGGGAACCCGGTCTCCGATTGGTCGCCGAGACCACATCAGACGGTCTGACTCTGCGGCCGCTCGAGGCGACTCGGTTAGACGTTGGCCCTTCTTGGCATCTTGGGCTACCGGGGTCGGAGGAAGTCGCTGGCAGCATGGAAGCGGGTATCCGAAAAGGCGCACGACGCCATCGATAATGGCCGTCGACACGAACGTCCTCGTGTGGTTGCTCGCGTACGACGACCGCGCCGTGCGGGGGTCGCGAAGCCTATCCAGATCCTTTGAGTCACCCCACGAGGCCGAGCATGTCGTTCAGCACGCCGGCGGCCGTGACGGCGGGGCCGGCGCCCGGGCCCGTGATGACGAGCGGGTTCGACTTGTAGCGCGTCGTCGTGAAGGCGACCTGGTTGTCGGTGCCCTTGAGGCCGAAGAAGGGGCTCGCCGGGCTCACGACCTGGAGGCCCACGGTGATCTTGGCCTTCGTGACGGACGCGACGTAGCGGAGCGTGCCGCCCTTGGCCTTGGCGGCGGCGGCGCGTCGGGTCCACTCGGCGTCCATCGAAGGCAGGCGCGCCATGAAGTCGGCGCGTGAGAGGGCGCCCAGGGTTTCGGGCACGAGCGACTCGACGGCGACGTCGGTGGGCTCGCCCGAGAAGTCGAGGAGGCGCCCGAGGATGAGGGCCTTGCGGCCCACGTCGATCCCCGAGAGATCGTCGCGCGGGTCGGGCTCGGTGTAGCCGAGCTCCATGGCCTTGGTCAGGGCGTTTGAGAAGGAACGCCCGCGCCCGACCTCCGTGAGCAGGAAGCCGAGCGTGCCCGACAGGCAGCCTTCGATCTTGAGCACGCGATCGCCCGACTCGACGAGCTTGCGGTACGTGTCGAAGATGGGCAGGCCGGCCCCCACGGTGGCCTCGTAGAAGACGCGCTTGCCCTCGCCCTCGGCGAGCGCCATGAGCGCCTCCGTGTCGGCGCGCGACGCGGACAGCGGCCGCTTGTTGGCGAGCACGACGTCCATGCCCGCCGTGAGCGCCTGCTTGACGAGCGGGGTCGTGTCGTCGGCCGTGACGTCGATGAGCATGGGATCGGTGAGCGCGTGCTGCGCGAGGAACGCCACGGCCTCGTCGGGCCGCGCGGCGCGCCCGCCGGGCAGCGCGGCGAGCGACCGGCCGGCGCGCTTGCCCGCCGAGAGCTGCGCGATGACCTTCGGCGACAGCCCGCCCGGCTCGAAGACGAAGCCGCTGCGATCGATGAGGCCGACGAGTCGAACGCTGCGTCCCGTGCGCTTGCGGCCCGCGCGCGGGCCGTGGCCGTTCTTGCCGGCGCCGCTCGGCGCCTTCGTGAGGATCTCGGCGAGCGTTCGCCCGATCTGGCCGAAGCCGAGCAGCACGGCGTCGGTGTGGGTCGGCATCGTCGCGGCGCCGCCGCCGATCTTCGCGAGCTGGAAGGCGCGGTGGATGGCGCGCTGGGCCGGGGCGGCGTCCTTGGCCGTCACGACGAAGGAGATGTTGAGCTCGGACGAGCCCTGCGCGATGGCGACGATGTTGATGTCGGCCTGCGAGAGCGCGCCGAAG
>DATKFB010000543.1:0-5946 GCA_035544435.1 Polyangia bacterium | reverse complement strand
AAGGTCGTCGTGCCCGCGCTGCGCGGCGTGACGCTCGAGGTGGGCGCCCTCGTGGGCGACCTCATGGGGCTCGTGCACCGTCGTTCGGCCGGCGGGACGCTGGCCCTCATGAACGAGGCCGGGCTCACGATGGCGCAGATGGTCGCTCTCTACGTGCTCGATTACAAGGGTCCGCAGTCCGTGACCGCCATCGCGACCTTCCTCAATCTGTCACCGGCGGCGACGAGCCATCTCGTCGATCGGCTCGTGGGCGGCGGCTTCGTGGGGCGCACCGAGGACCAGACCGACCGCCGGCAGAAGCGCGTCGCCATCACGGCCGCGGGCCGGACTCTCGCGGCGCGCGTCCACCAGGAGCGCGCGCGTGAGTTCGCGAGCGCGCTCTCCCTCGTGACGCCCGAGCTGCAGCGCCAGTTCGCGGGCATCCTGGGCCGCGTCGTCGAGCAGCTCCGCGGCGCGCGTGAAGACTGCACCGAGCCCGATCGGCTCACGACCCCGTGGATGAGACAGAATGCCCAGGCAGAAGCGCGGACGACCCGTGCCCCCAAGAGGGGTTCCAAAAGAGAGGTTGAATGATGAAGGCCATCGTTTCCGTCAAGGACGCCGTCAAGAACTACACGCTCGGCAAGGTCGTCGTGCCCGCGCTGCGCGGCGTGACGCTCGAGGTGGGCGCGGGTGAATTCATGTCGATCGCGGGCCCGTCGGGCAGCGGCAAGACGACGCTGCTCAACCTCATCGGGTGCGTCGACACGCCGACCTCCGGCACCGTCGAGGTCGCCGGCAAGAACACGCGCGAGCTGTCCGAACGCCAGCTCACGGATCTGCGCCTCAACACGATCGGCTTCATCTTCCAGAGCTTCAACCTCGTGTCGGTCTTGACCGTGTTCCAGAACTGCGAGCTGCCGCTGCTCCTGCAGAAGTCCATCGGAACGGACGAGCGCAGGCGCCGCGTGCTCGAGCTCCTCGACAAGGTGGGCCTCGGCGACCACGTCAAACACCGCCCGAGCGAGCTGTCGGGCGGGCAACGCCAGCGCGTCGCCATCGCGCGCGCCCTCGTGACGCGGCCCCAGCTCGTCCTCGCCGACGAACCGACGGCCAACCTCGACTCGGTGACGGGCCAGAACATCCTCGACCTCATGAAGGATCTGAACCGCACGCAGGGCACGACCTTCATCTTCTCGACGCACGACCAGAAGGTCATGTCGTACGCCAATACGATCCTGCGCCTTGCGGACGGCAAGCTCGCCGCGGGCAACGGCGCGTCCGCGGCCGCGCCACACGTCGCGGGAGCGCCGGCGTGAGTCGCCTCGACACGATGCGCGTCTCCGCGCAGATCGCCGTCCGCAACCTGGGCGCGCACCGCCTCAAGACGTTCATCGTCGGCGGCATCATCTTCTTCGGCGCGTTCCTCGTCGTGCTCGGCAACTCGCTCGTCGAGAGCATCGACAACTCGATGAGCCGCAGCGTCATCGGCTCCGTAGCCGGGAACATCCAGGTCTACAACGCGACCTCGAAGGACCAGCTCGCCGTCATGGGCGGCATGACGATGGGCGACCCGGACCTCGCTCAGATCGACGACTTCGCCAAGCTGCGCGCGACGCTCTTGAAGGTGCCGCACGTCAAGTCCGTCGTCCCGATGGGCATCAGCGGCGCGCTCGTGACGTCCGGCAACACGATCGACATCGCGCTCGAGCGCCTGCGCGGGATCGTGCGCAAGGAGCTCGACGCGGGCACGCCGAAGGACGAGGCGACGCAGCGGCAACTCGCCTCCCAACTCGCCGCGCAGAAGGACCACGTCCGCCAGATCATCACGGTCCTGCAGGGCGACATGAAGAACATGAAGGCGATCGTCCAGGAGCAGGCCGTGAACAAGGAGGACGTCGAGGTCATCCAGAAGTCGGCGTCCGACGCCTTCTGGGCCGACTTCGACAAGGATCCCTATGGCGCGCTCGAGTACCTCGAAAACCACCTCGCGCCGCTCGCCGTCGACGCCGACCTGCTCTTCATCCGCTACGTCGGCACCGACCTCGGATCGTTCTCGAGATCGTTCGACCGCATGAAGATCGTCGATGGCACGACGGTGCCGGTCGGCAAGCGCGGCTTCCTCTTCTCGAAATTCATCTACGAGGACCAGCTCAAGCTCAAGTCGGCGCGCCGCCTCGACAAGATCAAGGAGGCGAAGGATTTGCGCGGCGAGACGATCGCGAAGAGCGAGGAGCTCCAGCGCTTCGTGCGTGAAAACACGCAGCAGGTGCGCGAGGTGCTGCTGCAGCTCGACGCTCTCAAGACGGCCACCTTCCGCGCCAAGCTCCAGAAGGAGCTCGCGGTGCCGGCGGACCCGAAGGCCGAGCTCGGCGCGCTGCTGGCGCAGTTCTTCGCAACGGATGACGCGAATTTTCAGGGGCGCTACGACTTCTTTTACCGCGAGCTCGCCCCCGATCTCGAGCTTTACCGCGTGCGCATCGGCGACGTCCTCACGATCAAAGCGTTCACGAAGAGCGGCTACGTGCAGTCGGTCAACGTGCCTGTCTACGGCACGTTCCAGTTCGAAGGCCTCGAGAAGTCGGCGCTCGCGGGCGCGCTCAACCTCATGGATCTGGTCTCTTTCCGGGAGCTCTACGGCTTCATGAGCGACGAGAAGCTGGCGGAGATCAAGACGCTGCGCGCGTCGGCGCACGCCAAGGAAGTCAGTCGTGAAAACGCCGAGGCCGAGCTCTTCGGCGCGGGCTCTGACGAGCCGTCGCCAGCGGCGCCGAGCGCCGGAGCGTCTGGCGAGGTCGGCGCGAAACCGGTGAAGGCGCCGCCACGCCACATCGTCGCCAACGCGACGCCGGGCGTGAACCCCGAAATGCCGGAGATCTCGAGCCCGCTCGCGGCGAAGCTGCGCCGCGAGGAGGCGAGGAGCCGCGTCTTCCCGCCAGACGAGGTCGAGCGCGGCGTCGTGCTCAACGCCGCGGTCCTCCTCGACGACCCGAAGTACATGCGCGCGACGATGCCCGCCATCGTGAAGCAGGGCGAGAAGGACGGGCTCAAGCTCAAGGCCATCAGCTGGCAAGAGTCGGCGGGACTCATCGGCAACTTCATCAACCTCGCGCGCGGCGTGCTGATGGTTGCGATCATCATTATCTTCACGGTCGCGCTCGTCATCATCAACAACGCCCTCGTCATGGCCACGCTGGAGCGCGTGCGTGAGATCGGCACGCTGCGCGCCATCGGAGCGCAGAAGCGCTTCATCCTTTCGATGCTCGTCGTCGAGGCGGTCGTCATCGGCCTGCTGTTCGGGGGCTTGGGGGCCGCCGCGGGCGCGCTCCTCGTCAAGATAATTGGCGCCGTCGGCATCGCCGCGAAGTCGGACGTGCAGTTCTTCTTCTTCTCGGGGCCGAGGCTGCGGCCGTTCCTCAACCCCGCCGCCGTCGTCGCCGCGTTCGTCATCGTGATCTTCGTGGCGACGATCTCCAGCTTCTACCCCGCGTGGCTCGCGATGCGCGTCACGCCCCGCCAGGCCATGCAGGAGGAGGAGTGACCATGTCGCGGTTCGCCATCGATCTCGAGATCGCCTTTCGCAACCTCCTGCAGCACACGCGACGCACGCTCTTCCTCGGCGGCGCCATCGCCGCCGTCACGATGCTGCTCATCCTCCTGCAAGGCCTGTCGACGGGCGTGCGCGAGACGATGATCGAATCAGCGACGACGCTCTCGTCGGGCCACGTCAACGTAGGGGGCTTCTTCAAGGTCACGGAGGGGCAGGCCGCGCCCGTCGTCACCGACTATCAGAAGGTCGTCGACCTCGTGAAGCGCGAGGTCCCAGAGACGGCCTTCGTCGTCCACCGCGGACGCGGCTGGGCCAAGGTGGTCTCCGACACGGCCTCCGAGCAGCTCGGCGTCGGGGGGATCGACATCAAGAACGAGCCAGCCTTCAAGTCAGTCCTCAAGATCGTGAGCGGCAACATCGACGACCTCGCGCAGCCGGGCACGGCGCTCATCTTCGATAACCAGGCCGAGAAGCTCGGCGTCAAGGTCGGCGACGCGCTCACCTACTCGGCGCCCACGACGCGCGGCACGAACAACACGGTCGACGTACGCGTCGTCGCCATCGCCAAGGGCATGGGCCTGCTCAGCATGTGGAACTCGTTCGTCCCCATCGAGACGCTGCGCGCGCTTTACCAACTGCGCCCCGACGCGACGGGCGTCGTGCAGATCATGCTCAAGCCCGGCGAGATCGATCACGTCAACCCGATCGCGGCCCGCCTGCGCTCGACGCTCGAGAGGGCCGGCTACCGCGTCATGGACCCCGTGCCGCAGGCGTTCTGGATGAAGTTCCAGTCTGTCTCGCGCGAAGACTGGACGGGGCAGAAGCTCGACGTCACGACGTGGGAGGACGAGATCTCGTTCATCACCTGGGTGCTCGACGCGCTCCGCTGGCTCACGCGAGTCCTCATCACGATCCTCATGTGCATCGTGGGCATCGGCATCATGAACACGATGTGGATCGCGATCCGCGAGCGTACGCGCGAGATCGGCACGCTGCGCGCCATCGGCATGCAGCGGGGCTCCGTGCTCTGGATGTTCCTGCTCGAGTCGCTCATGCTCGGCCTCTTCGGGACGATCGTGGGCGCGGTCGCAGGCGCGCTCATCGGGACCTCGATCGATAGGGCGCACCTGCCCGTCGCACAGGGCCTGCAGTTCATCCTCATGTCGGATCACCTGCACCTCGCCGTGCACGCGCCCAACGTCGTGGTCGCGATCGTCTTCATCACCTGCGTCACGGGCGCGGCGGCGCTTTATCCCTCGCGCCGCGCCTCCCGCCTCGAGCCCGTCGTCGCCATGTCGCACTTCGGTTGAAAGGAACGTCGGTCCATGTCCTCAAGAACCCTGCTCCGCACCGCCGCCCTGATCGCCCTCAGCCTCGGCGCGGCGCCGCGCTTCGCGGGCGCCGCCCTCTCGCACGATGAGATGGTCGATCTCCTCAAGCACGTCGACGATCGCCAGAAGAACAACGGCGACTGGCGCGCCGTCGCCTACCTCGAGCAGAAAGAGAAGGACAAGGTCGACACCGTCTACGAGACGGAGTTCTACCGGCGCTCCGAGGACCAGAAGTTCATGATCCTCTTCACGGCGCCGAAATCGTCGGCGGGCCAGGGCTACCTGCGCCTCGACAAGAACCTGTGGTTCTACGACCCGTCGGTCGGCAAGTGGGAGCGCCGCACGGAGCGCGAGCGCATCGGCGGCACGAACTCGCGCCGGTCGGACTTCGACGAGTCGCGCCTCGCCGAGGAGTACGACCCGAAGGACGAGGGCGAGGAGATGCTCGGCCGCTATCACGCCCAGAAGCTCTTTCTCACGGGCAAGCCGGGCCTCGATCTCGCGTTCCCGACCATTCGTTTGTGGGTCGACAAGGAGACGAAGAACGTCCTCAAGCGCCAGGAGTACGCGCTCTCGAGCCGGCTTCTCCGCACGTCGTACTACCCGAAGTGGAAGAAGATCTTCAGCGAGTCCAAGAAGGGCGACGTCTGGTACCCGGAGGAGATGCGCTTTTACGACGAGGTCGAGAAGGCCAACTCGACGCTCATCCTCATCAAGGCCGTCGATCCGCGTGCGCTCCCGCCGAACCTCTTCACGAAGGCCTGGCTCGAGAGCAAGAGCCGGTGAGAGCGCTCGCGCTCGCCGTGCTCGCCGTGGGCACGCTGGCGGCCGCGCCCGCGCGCGCCCAGCAGGCCGCGCCCGCGCGCCCCGACGAGCAGGACATGTTCGGCGGCTCGGCGCCAGCGGCGTCGTCGCCCGACGGCGGCGCCCCGACCGCGCCGCCCGGCGGTCCGCCTCCCGCCGGCACGCCGGCCGCCCCCGCGGCGGCGTCGAGCGCGCCGCCGGTAGCGGCGTCGTCAGTGGCTTCGGCGCCGCCCGGCTCGGGCGACGTCTCTGATCGCGACAAGAGCCTCCTCGGCACCGCCG
>DATKFB010000542.1:0-2919 GCA_035544435.1 Polyangia bacterium | reverse complement strand
ACCAGCCGCAGCTCGCGTACATGAGCAGCGTCGCGCGCTGCAACTCGAGCAGCAGGCGCGCCCGATCGCGCGCCGCCTCCCCGCCCGCGCGCAGCGCCTCCGTCGCGAAGACGGCGAGCGCCGCGTCGCGCGCGTCGATCGACGCATCGACGACCTCGCCGTAGGCGTCGCGCGCGCCCCATGGGTCGACGAGCAGCTCGGCCGCGGCCTCCTCGTAGAAGTCCGCGGCCGCGTCGCGCACGAGATCGAGCGCCTGGCGCAGCGGCCCGCGCCAGCTTTGGTTCCAACCCTGCGCCGTGCTGAAGTTGCACCCGCAGTCGCGCTGCCAGCGGCCGAGGCCGTGCGCGCAGCTCCAGGCGGTGCCCTCGCCGTCCGGCCCAGGCACGAGCTCGAGCTCCCACGTCGGCGGGTGCCGCTCGAGGTGGGCGGCGAGGTTCGTGACCTCGATGCCCCGCTGCGCCGCCTCGGCGTACGTCGCGTAGGCGAGCGTCAGGTCGGCGAACTTCTTGTGGTGCCCCCAGAGCTCCCCGTCGGAGGCGCACAGGACGAGGCGCGGCTCGCTCGCGGACGAGCGCGCCGCCGAGGCCTCGACGGCCTTGAGGAAGGCGCCCGAGCTCCCGGATTCCTCGCCGAAGGCGACGGCGCGCGAGAGCGGGCCGTCGAACACGCCGACGGCGATGCGGCGCCCGGAGCCGTCGCGATGCGACCAGAAGTAGGCGCGCCCCGTGTCAACGGTGTCGCGGTCGACCTTCTCGAACGTCGCGCCGCCCGGCTTGCGCACGCCCGCGATCTGCTCGGGCGCGAGGATCGTGAACGTCATGCCGAGCTCGATGAGCGTCTCGAGCGTCGACGGCGAGACGCCCGTCTCGGGCAGCCACAGCCCGTCGGCGGCGCGGCCGAAGCGGCGCTCGAAGTCGGCGAGGCCCCACACGAGCTGCGTGCGCCGGTCGGCGGGCGCGAGCAACGGCACGATGGGGTGCGCGTAGGCCATGGCCATAGCGCCGCCGCGGCCGAGCCGGCGGCGCTGCTCCTCGTCGGCCGCGCGCAGCCGCTCCTCGACCTGCGGGTCGGCGCGCTCGATCCAGCGCGCGAGCGTCGGGCCGAAGTTGAACGAGAGGCGCGCGTAGTTGTTGACGATGGCCGCGATGTGGCCCGCGCCGTCGTGGATGCGCGCGAAGGCGTTGGCGCGGTACGACTCGGCGTGGATGCGCGCGTTCCAGTCGTGATAAGGCGCTGCCGAAGGCTCGCGTGACATCTCGTCCGTCCACGGGTTCTCGCGCGGCGGCTGGTAGAAGTGGCCGTGGACGACGAGCGAGATCGGTGAGGCCACGGCGACCTAGAAATTTCGAGAGCGGGTGAGCAGCGTGTCGCGGGCCTTCTGCACGACGGTGACGCCGCCCTCGCTCACGGTGTGGCGAAGCGCGTCGCGCGCCAGGTCGTGCCCGATGTGGTCGCCCGGCGCGATGCGCACGTTCTTGTCGATGATGCCGCGGTGGATGCGCGCGCCGCGGCCCACGTAGACGTTGTCGAAGAGGATGGACTCCTTGACCTCGGCGCCCGCGTCGACGAACACGTTCCGCCCGAGCACCGAGTCCTTGACGAACCCGCCGGCGACGATACATCCGCCGCAGAGGACCGATTGGATGGCGACGCCGCGGCGGCTGTCGTCGTCGAAGACCAGCTTGGCGGGCGGATCGGGATAGTTGGCCGTGATGATGGGCCAGTCCCAGTTGTAGAGGTTGAGGCTCGGCACGACGTTCTTGAGGTCCATGTTGGCCTCGTAGTAGGCGTCGATGGTCCCGACGTCGCGCCAGTAGGCGTTCTCGACCTCGTCGGACACGCCGCGGATGCGGTTCATGCCGAAGTTGTAGGCGAAGACGCGGCCCGTCTTGAGCATCGACGGCAGGATGTCGCGCCCGAAGTCGTGGTGCGACTCCCGCTCGGCGTCGCCGCGCAGCTCCTCGACGAGGGGACCGGGCGCGAACACGTAGTTGCCCATCGAGCCCAGGCAATGCTCCGGGTCGCCCGGGATCGTGACGGGATCGCGGTCGGGCTTCTCCTGGAATCCGACGACGCGGCCCTCGTCGTCGACCTGAACGATGCCGAACTGGCCGGCCTCGGCCTTCTTGATGGGCAGGCACGCGATCGTCGCGATGGCCTTCTTCTGGAAGTGGAAGTCCGTCATCTGACGGATGTTCATCTTGTAGATGTGGTCGGCGCCGAACACGAGCACGGCGTCGCCCCGGTACTCCTCGATGAGGTGCAGGTTCTGAAAGACCGAGTCGGCCGTGCCCCGATACCAGGACTCGCCCATGCGCATTTGGGCCGGCACGACCGAGACGAAGGAATCGAACATGCCGCGCGCGCCCCACGTGCGCTGCACGTGCTCGGCCAGCGACTGCGACTTGTACTGCGTGAGGACATAGACCGACCGGATGCCCGAGTTCGCGAGGTTCGACAGGACGAAGTCGATGATGCGGTACCGGCCGCCGAACGGCACCGCCGGCTTGGCGCGATCGCGCGTGAGGGGGAACAGCCGCGAACCCTTGCCGCCCGCCATGACGAGCGCGATGAACCTTTGCTGTCCGTCCATGTCTGTGGAAAACGCCGTCTCAGGTCCCGAGGGTGCGCGCCACTATAAACGCTTTTTTGGTTATAGTGGCCGGCCATGACCACGCCTGAGAAGCTCCTGCTCCAACTCTCCGAGCTTTCCCACAACCTGTGGTGGGCCTGGAATCCCCAGATCATCAAGCTGTTCCGCGACCTCGATCCCGAGGCCTTCCGGGCCTCGAACCACAACCCGATCGCGACGCTCGCCGGCTTTTCGAGCGAGCGTGTCGCCGCCCTCTCCGCGGACGCGGCGCTGCGGGCGCGCGTCGACGCCGCGCACCGCGAGCTGCGCGACTACCTCGGCGCCGC
>DATKFB010000541.1:0-3668 GCA_035544435.1 Polyangia bacterium | reverse complement strand
GATCTTCAGAGGTCTCCCGACCCCTAGTCGGCTATCGCTTCGGAGACGGCCGAGCCGCGCCCCTTCCCGGCGCTCGCGCCGTTCTGCTCCATCTGGCACTGGCCGTCGAACATGACGCCCTTGTCGATGGCGAGCGACGGCGTCGAGATGTTCCCGCGCACGCGCGCCGGCGTGTGGATCTCGACCGAGCGCTTGGCGTGGATGTTCCCGTGGACAGTGCCCTCGATGATGATGGCGCCCACGCTGATCTCGGCGTTCACCTCGGCGCCCTCGCCGATGATGAGCACGTCGTCCGTAAAGATCTCGCCCGACAGCTTGCCGTCGACGCGGACCGTGCCCTCGAACGACAGCTTGCCCTCGAACTCACTGCCTCGCCCGAGCAGCGTCGTGACCTCGCCCGAGCTGACGGTGGCGCTGTTGTTCGACTGAGCCGGCGTGAGGGCCATGTTCCGCGTCTCCCTGGGCCGAGGCCCAAAAACTCGAAAGAGACCGCCAACCTAGCGCTCCAGAGAAGCACTTGTCAAATGCAGCGCTAGGGTTTGACCCTTCTCCAAGCCGGGATCTCCGTCTGCGAGAGATCGAGGTCGGCGCCCGGCGCGTCGCCCGCGCCCCGCGCCCGGGCGTGCGCCGCCGCGGCGATCGCTGCGAGCGTCGCCGTCTCCTCGTCGGGCGCCGCGGGCGCGAGCTCGGCCTTGTGGCGCTCGATGAAGCCCGTGTCGTAGTCGCCCGCGACGAAGGCGGCGTGGCGCATGACCTGGCGGTGGAACGGCAGGTTGGTGCGGATGCCGCCGACGTGATATTCGGCGAGCGCGCGCCGCATGCGCCCGATGGCGGCCTCGCGCGTGTCGGCCCACGTGCACAGCTTCGAGATCATCGGGTCGTAGTGCACCGAGATGACGCTGCCCTCCGCGACGCCCGAGTCGTCGCGCACGCCGGGGCCGGAGGGCACGCGCAGCGACGTGATGGTCCCCGGAGAGGGCAGGAACTTGACGGGATCCTCCGCGTAGACGCGGCACTCGATGGCCGCGCCGCGCCGTGGGATCGCATCCTGCGCGAGCGGGAGCCGCTGGCCCTGCGCGACGGTGAGCTGCCAGTGCACGAGGTCGACGCCCGTCACGAGCTCCGTCACGGGGTGCTCGACCTGCAGGCGCGTGTTCATCTCGAGGAAATAGAACCCGCGCGACGCGCTGTCGTACAGCATCTCGATCGTGCCGGCGCCCACGTACCCGACGGACTTCGCGGCGCGTACGGCCACCTCGCCCATCCTCGCGCGCGTCGCCTCGTCGATGGCGGGGGACGGCGACTCCTCGATGACCTTCTGGTTGCGGCGCTGAATCGAGCAGTCGCGCTCGTAGAGGTGAACCGCCCCGCCGTGCTCGTCGCCGAAGACCTGGATCTCGATGTGGCGCGGCCGCACGATCGCCTTCTCGAGGTAAACCGTGTCGTCGCCGAAGGCGGCCTTGGCCTCGCGCTGCGCGCCCGCGAGCGCGGCCTCGAGCTTGTCTTCGCCGTCGACGAGGCGCATGCCGCGGCCGCCGCCGCCGGCCGCCGCCTTCAGCATCACGGGGTAGCCGACACGCGCGGCCGCCGCCTTGGCCGCGGCCGCGCTCGCGAAGCCCCTGCCGCCCTCGCCGTTGTCGCCAGGCACGACGGGCACGCCCGCGGCCTGCATGAGCGCGCGCGCCGCCGTCTTGCCGCCCATGGCGCGGATGGCCGCGGGCGGCGGCCCGATGAACGTCGCGCCCGCCGCGGCGACCGCCTCGGCGAAGGCGGCGTTCTCCGACAGGAACCCGTAGCCCGGGTGGACCGCGTCGGCGCCGGTCTTCTCGAGGGCGTCGACGATCCTCTCGGCGACGAGGTAGCTGTCGCGCGCGGGCGCGGGCCCGATCGCAACGGCCTCGTCGGCCATGCGCACGTGCACCGCGCCCCTATCGGCCTCGGAGTAGACGGCCACCGTGCGCAGGTCGAGCTCGCGGCAGGCCCGCATCACGCGACAGGCGATCTCGCCCCGGTTGGCGACGAGGACCTTCCTGATCTTGCGCGCCGGCATCAGTAGCCCGCCGGCCCGCTGGGGCTGCGGGGTTCAGAGGCGGCGTCGATGCCCTTGTCGGTGCGCACGAGCACGTTGACCTTTCCGATCATCGGCACCGGCCTGATCTTCTGACCGTTGTGCTCGAGGGCCTTGATCGTCGCGGGCGGGATGGCCGGCTCGACGCCCAGCATCTCGGGGAACCACTGGTCGTGGATGCGCGGCGCGATCACCGCAGCCTGCGCGTCCATCTTCCAGTCGACGACGTCGAGCAGCACCTCGGTCGTCGCCGTGATGATCGTCGGCCCGCCCGCGCCGCCCACGACGACCTTCACCTTGTCGCCGTCCATGACGAGCGTGGGCGTCATGGACGAGAGCGGGCGCTTCTTGGCGGCGACGGCGTTCTGCTCGTTGCCGATGAGCCCGAAGGCGTTGGGGACGCCCACCTGCATGGCGAAGTCGTCCATCTCGTTGTTGAGGAGGATGCCCGTCTTGCCGGCGACGACCTTGGCGCCGAACGAGAGGTTGATCGTCGTCGTGAGCGACACGGCGTTGCCCGCGGCGTCGATCACCGCGAGGTGCGTCGTCCCACCGTCCTTTGGCGGCGCCGCCGGCGCGCCCAGCGAGCCGTACGCGTCGGTGGGAAGGACGGCGTCCGGCTTGATGCGCTTCGCGAGCTCGGCGGCGTAGGCGGCGCTCGTCAGCTTGGGCACGTCGACCGTCACGAAGTCCGGATCGCCCAGAAAGCGCGCGCGATCCGCGAACGCGTGCTTGAACGCCTCAGCGAGCGTCTGCAGGTAGGCGGGGGAGCCCGCGCCTTCCTTCGGCAGGTCGCTCGGCGTCGGGTAGAGCGCGTCGAGGATGCCGAGCGTCTCGATGAGCGCGACGCCGCCCGACGACGGCGGCGGCATCGTGAATACGCGCAACCCCCGGTGTCGCGTCTCGAGCGCGACGCGCTCGGCGACGGCGTAGCTCGCCAGATCGTCGGCCGTCATGACGCCGCCCGCGGCTGTCACGGTCTTGACGATCTCGGCGGCGATGGGGCCTTTGTAGAAGGCACCCGGCCCGCCCGCGCGCAGCTTCGCGAGCGTCGCCGCGAGCTCGGGACGTTTGAAGACGTCCTTCTCCTTCGGCATGTCCGGCCCCATGAAGGTCTTGACGAAGGTCGCGTCGGCGGGCGGCGCGTCCTTCGCGAGCGCCGCGAGCGCCTGCGCGAGGCGCCACGACGCGGGCGCGCCCTTGGCCGCCAGCTTCTGCGCCGGATCGACGCAAGCGCCGAAGGGCCTTCGGCCCCAGCGCTTGACCATCTCGCCGAGCCCGCGCACTTCGCCCGGCACGGCGACGGCGAGGCCACCCTCCTTCGAGAGCGCCGGCGCCGGCTTGCCGTCCTTGAAGAACCTCGCCGCCGAGATGGCCGCGGGCGCGCGCTCGCGGAAGTCGAGCGCGTGCACCTTCTTCTCTTTGGCGACGTAGACGAGGGCGAAGCCCCCGCCGCCGATGCCCGACGCCTCCGGGTGCAGCACCCCGAGCGCGAGTGCCGTCGCACACGCGGCGTCGATGGCGTTGCCTCCCGCCTTGAGAACCGCGGCGCCGGCCGCCGACGCCAGCGGGTGATCCGACGCGACCGCCGCGTGCGCCG
>DATKFB010000540.1:0-10337 GCA_035544435.1 Polyangia bacterium | reverse complement strand
AGCGAACAGGCAAGGAGCACGGAACCCTCGGAATTGGTGAAGCTAATCCGTGAATTCCCGACGACGAATCGCTTGACAGGTGGAAACGGGCTTTCGTAGGATGGCGCGGTTTTGGGGTGTGCTTCTCCACGTGGGTCCACGCCCGTGTGGCGTGGTGCAGGGTAATGTGCGGGTGAGGTAGTCGCCGCGACTCGTGAACCACTTCCCGTTGTAGCCAGTCTGTCGTAAAACGTTCGCCCATCCCTTCAGCTCCCGTGCTTTCGAGCACAACCAGCGAGGTCTCCGCATGAGCCCCAAGCGCGCGATCGGCATTCTGTTGACGGGTCTGTTGATCCTTTCCGGATCTGTGGCCTCGGCCAAGAAGAAAAAGGCGGCTGCACCCGAGGCGGGTGAGGCGCAACCAGAGGGCGACGCGCCGGTCGGCGATCAGCCGTCCAAGGTGCTCGAGCGCGCCTTCAAGCTCTACGACGGCGAGGACTACTACTCGGCGTCGATCGAGCTCAGCAAGGTCGTCGAAGGCGAGTCGGGCGACAGCGAGCCCAACAAGCAGAAGGCCGAGTTCTGGATGGGCAAGGCCCTCTACAACATGAAGTTCTACTCGGCGTCGCTGTCGTACTTCGACCGCATCGTGCAGAAAGGCCCGTCGCACGCCTACTACAACGCCACGCTGAAGTGGCTCGCCTCGCTGTCGCGCAAGCTGCCGGACTCGACCGGCATCCTCGAGAAGATCGGTAAGTACAACCGCGCCGAGCTCGATCAGCCGGCGCTCGAGCAGGTGCGGGACGAGCTCTACTTCCTCCTCGGCAAGTACTACTATCAGAAGGGCAGCTTCAAAGAGGCCGTCGAGCTCTTCAGCACCGTGCCGACCTCGAGCGAATTTTACGTGCAAGCGAAGCTCTTCGAGGGCGCGACGCACGTGCGCGAGTACCAGGCCAAGCCGGCCGTCGATTCGTTCAAGGAGGTGCTCCGCGCCTCGGCGGAGAGCACGAAGCCGGAGATCAAGCCCTTCGAGGATCTGGCCAACCTGTCGCTCGCGCGCACCTTCTACTCGACCGGCCAGTACGACCTGGCGGCGAAGTATTTCGATCGCGTCTCGCCCGAGTCGTACGACTGGGCCAACAGCCTCTTCGAGTCGTCGTGGGCGAACTTCATGCTCAAGCAGAAGGGGTACTCGAAGGCCCTCGGCAACATCCACACGATCCAGGCGCCGTTCTTCGAGAACACGATCAAGCCGGAGTCGGTGGCCGAGGGCCTGTCGGTCAAGGCGACGATCTACTTCTACAACTGCCTGTACGACCGCGCCGAGGAAGCCATCGACGAGTTCAACGCCGTCTACCCGCAGGTGTTCGGCGAGCTCAAGAAGCTCATCATGGCGCAGACCGACAACGCCGCGCTCTACGACTTGGCCGTGAAGATCCGCAAGGGGACGTCGGGCCTGCCCGAGCAGGTCGAGCGCGCCGCGCGCGGCGTCCTCGGCGACCTCAGCCTCGTGAAGCGCTTCCAATACGTCGAGGAGCTGGACCGCGAGCTCAGCCAGCAGGACAAGGCCGAGCCGGCCTGGAAGTCGACGAACATCGCGCAGACAGTCTTCGCCGACCTGACGCTGCAGCGCTCGCTCGCCGTCAATGAGGCCGGCGACCTGGCGCGTCGCCGCATCATCCGCCTCACCGACGAGCTCGCGCAGCTCATCAAGCGCGTCATCAAGATCGAGTACGAGATCTTGCAGGGCCAGAAGGGCGCCCTCGAACAAGAGGTCATTCAAGAGCAGCAGATCATCCAAGGCCCCAACGCGAGGCACGCCGAGGAGATCCGCGTCGACGACGAGCACCAGATGTGGCCGTTCACGGGCGAGTACTGGCGCGACGAGCTCGGCTATTACAGGGTTCGCATCGGCAACAAGTGTCAGCACAACGCGCCCGAGGGCGCGCCTTCGACGGGCGAGGCGGCGCCCGCGGGCGGCGGCGAGGCCGCGCCCGCCCCGAATCAATAGTGATGACGTCCTTCACCGTGGAGAAATCGTCCGTGGAGAAAACGACCAAAACGATGACGAAGATTGAGCTCCGCTGCAATGAACCCACGGGGCGCTTGGAGCGCGCGGTGCGCTTGGCGACGGGAATCGCGTCAGGCGTCGCAATTTGGCTGGCGCTGGCGGCCTCGCCGGCGCTGGCGGCCGACACGCCGGCTCCCGCCAACAGCGGCAAGGGCCGGTACCAGAAGTCCGAGAAGGAGATTTCGGCGCCGCAGACGAACCTGACGAAGCCGCAGGCGCCGCCGCCGCCCCAGAAGGAGACCGGTCCCGCCATCACGATCGACCAGTTCATCTTTCAGAAGCAGGGCCAGATCCAGAAGCTCGTCGACGCGCAGATCATCAAGATGCGTCGCCTCATCCAGGTCACTCAGGACGACGATCCGCAGAAGCCCGACTTTCACTTCCGCCTCGCCGAGCTCTACGCCGAGAAGCAGCGCTTCTACTTCACGAGCGCGCACGCCCTCGACCAGAAGATCTTCGATGCGCCCCCCGCGCAGAAGGCCGCGCTGCAGAACCAGCAGAAGGGCTACGAGCAGACCCAGCAGAAGTGGCTGCTCGAGGCCGTCAAGGCCTACATCGCGGCCACGAAGTTCAAGAAGTACGAACGCATGGACGAGGTTCTCTTCAAGCTCGCCTATCTCCTCACGTCGGTGAAGAAGGAGGACCAGGCGCGTGAGTTCTTCCTGCGCCTCATCAAGGACTACCCGAACTCGAAGTACATCCCCGACGCGTACCTGTCGTTCGCCGAGTTCTACTTCGACAAGGCCGACATGGACGCGGCCCTCAAGTTCTACGAGAAGGTCGAGCAGTTCCCCAAGTCGAGCGTCTATCCGTACGCCGTCTACAAGAAGGGGTGGTGCTACGTCAACCTGGGCGACTACAAGACCGCGCTCGAGACCTTCGTGGGCGTCGTGCGCATGACCCAAGAGGGCAAGGTCAACGTCAACCGCCAGCAGAAAGAGGCGCTGCAGAAAGAGGCCAAGAAGGACATCGTCAAGGCCTACGCGCACGTGGGCGGGCCCGACAAGGCCTGGGAGTTCTTCCAGCGCACGGGCGGCGACTTCGCGCCGAAGATGATGGAGGCGCTCGCTGAGCTGTACTGGGAGCAGGGCAAGTTCCCCGACTCGACGCGCGTGTACCGCAAGGTGATCTCCATGAATATGGACTCACCGCGCATCTGCGAGTGGCAGAACAAGGTCGTCCGCAACACGCTCTCCTCTGGCGCGAAGCGCGACCAGGTCCAGGAGATCGAGCGCCTCGGCGCCGTCTACGACAAGGTCGGAGAGATGAAGGGCGTCAAGCGCGACCAGATGGAGGAGTGCCGCAACGCCTTCCACGATACGGCGAAGGAGCTGGCGCTCATCTGGCACAAAGAAGCCCAGCGCACGAAGAACAGCGACACGTACGCCCTCGACAAGTACGTCTACAAGGTCTTCCTCGACCACTTCCCGAAGGACAAGGACGCGTACGACATGTCCTTCTACTACGGCGAGCTCCTATGGACGCTCGAGAACTGGAAGGATGCGGCCGAGCAGTACACGAAGGTCGTCGAGTTCAACCCGCAGGGCAAGTACGTCAAGGACGCGGCCTACGCCGCCGTGCTGGCCTGGAAGAACGCGCTCAACGTCGACGACCACGAGCAGCGCGAGCTCGTCGAGAACGACCGCGAGAAGATGAAGGAGAAGGGCTCGAAGCTCGAGCCCATCAAGATCCCCGAGTATCAGCAGAAGATGATCGCGGCCTTCGACACGTACCTCAAGTACGTCCCCGACGCCAAAGAGACGGTGACGATCAAGTACCGGAAGGCGCGCATCTACTACGAGTACAACCACTTCGAGGAGGCGGCGCCGCTCTTCGGCGACATCGTCGAGAAGCACTGCAATGACGAGCTCGGCGTCTACTCGGCGAACCTGTGGCTCGACTCGCTCAACGCGCTCGGGAAGACGAAGGACGTCGTGAACCTCGTCGACAAGTTCCTCGACATGCAGTGCCTCATGAAGGACCCCGAGTTCGGCAAGCAGATGATCTCGCTTAAGAGCGACACGTACGACATGGAAGGCCACGAGTTCGAGAAGCTGCACAACTTCAAGGAGTGCGGCCGCTCGATGCTGGCCTCGGCCGAGTCGCTGCCCGAGCACCCCAAGCACGCCGAGCGCCTGTGGAACGCGGGCCAGTGCTTCCAGAACGCCCACCTCGTCGGGCAAGCGCTCAAGGCGCGGCTCGCGCTCATCCAGGCCCACCCGAAGGATCCGCTGGCGCAGAAGGCGCTCTTCCGCGTGGCGGCGGGCTACCACCAGCTCGCCTACTACTCGAAGGCCGCGGAGAACTACGAGGACTTCGCCACCAAGTTCCCGGGCGAGAAGAAGGCCAACGACGCGCTCGGCAACGCGACGACCTTCCGCATCGGCCTCGGTGAGAGCGACAAGGCGATCTCCGACATGAAGGCGTACGTCGAGTTCTACGGCAAGCGCAAGCCGCAGGACGCCGCGGGCGTCTACTTCCAGATGGCCGACGTCTACGAGAAGGACAAGCGCATGGACGAGCTGGCCAAGCACCTCGAGAGCTACCTCAAGCTCTGGGGCGCGCAGGGCGGCCCCGATCGCCAGGTCATCGCTCACTTCCGCCTCGGCGAGATGGCTTGGAAGGCCTCGTGTCCGAAGGCTTCGGAGGACGGTGCCTGCCTCGAGATCAAGCGCGTCACGGCCACGGGCCGCCAGAAGGTCCTCGCCGACCTCAACAAGAAGCTCAAGAAGGGCAAGAAGCTGCACGAGAAGTCGCGCACGCAGTGCGGCCCGCCCACGAAGTCGAAGATCGTGCTGTTTGATCGGGCCAAGGCCCAGTCGGCCAAGGCCCAGGAGCACTTCTCGGCGGTGCTCAAGATCTGGAACAAGGGCGCTGCGGCCTCGAAGATCACGGGCAAGGACGTCGAGGCGCGCGCGGGCCTCGCGGCGTACGCCGTCGCGGGCTCGGGCTTCTACATCGCCGAGGTGCAGTACGAGAACTTCCTGCGCATCAAATTCCCGGAGGGCCTCGACTTCCAGCAGCCGTCGAGCTACGACACGCCCAAGAAGGCGGCCGTCAAGAAGAAGAAGGCCGAGGAGTCGGGCAAGAAGTTCTCGGCCTACCTCGACCAGAAGGCCAAGGCGCTCGACAAGGCGCGCTCGGAGTACCTCGACGTCTTCGGCATGAAGCAGGCGCAGTGGACGATCGCCTCGGCGGCGCGCGTCGGGCAGATCTACAGCGACTTCGCGGGTCAGCTCTACACGGCCGAGATCCCCAAGGACCTCAAGGAGGTCGACGAGTGGGGTAACCAGCCGCGCCAGATCTTCTGCGACGCGCTCGAGGACAAGGCCGAGCCGATCGAGTCGAAGGCCGTCGACGGCTTCGAGAAGTGCCTCAGGGCCGCCACCGAGCAGTCTTGGTACAACGAGTGGTCGCGGCTTTGCGAGCGCGAGCTCAATCAGATGAAGCCGTCCGAGTACCCGCTCTCGTCGGAGGTCAAGCCCGAGGCGGGCTACGTCTCGACGACGATGTCCCCGACGCCGGTCGTCTCCGAGCTCGCTGAGACGGTGTCGACGAGCAGCAAGGGCAAGTGACGGACATGAGGACCAACGCCATGCAGAAGACTTCGACCTTAGGCCTCGGTTTGGCCCTGTGCCTCTCTGCTTGCGGCTCGACGCAGATCGCGTCGTCCCACAACGCCGCCGCCGAGAAAGAGGACGCCCTCATTCCCGGCGAGAGCAAGCCGAACGCGGAGCAGATCATCCCGAAGGAGGCCAAGCGGCAGATCAGCGACGACGCGCGCGCCGACTTCGACAAGGCGGCCAAGCAGTACGCGGCGGCCAAGAAGTCCGGCGGCCTGTCGGGCTCCGAGTGCCGCAGCGTCGCGAGCGCCTTCAAGAACGCCGCCGACGAGAACCCGAGCCTGCTCGAGGCGCGATTCAACCAGGGGGCCGTGCTCGCCGAGTGCGGCAACGAGGACGACGCCGTCAAGATCTGGGAGGGCATGAAGTACGGCCCCGCGATCGCGAACCTCGGCTACATCGCGTGGAAGAACGGCGAGACGAGCAAGGCCGAGTCGCTGTTCTCGCGCGCGATCGAGGTCGACCCGCTCCACACCGTCGAGGCGCGCAACAACCTCGCCCAGATCCTGCGCGACAAGGCCCGCCACGCGAGCTCGGAAGAAAAGAAGCAATACGTGCAGCAGGCCGTCAGCAATCTGCGCACCGTGCTCGCCATCGACAGCAACAACCTGCAGGCGTTCTCAACGCTGGCCTTCATTTACTACGACATGAACATGCTCGAGATGGCCAAGCTCGTGGGCAACCAGGCCATCAAGAAGGCGGACGAGATCGCGACCGGGAAGTTCGAAGAGGAAAAGGTCGACGAGGCCGGCGGCGGCGAGGCGAAGGCCAAGGGCGGCAAGGGCAAGAAGGGGAAGAAAGAGGGTGGCGACGACGAGCCGGGCGTCAAGGCGGTCGACGTCCGCGAGGCCGGCACTGGCGTCACCCCCGAGATGAAGAAGCAGCTCGCCATCGTGCACAACACGCTCGGCCTCATCGAGCTCAAGAAGAAGAACATCAGCCCCGCCATCAAGCAGTTCAGGGAGGCGGTCGCCCTCGACGGCAGCTTTGCCGAGGCGCGCCTCAACCTGGCGGCGCTGTCGCTCAACAACCGCGACTACGGGACCGCCGAGGAGAACTTCCGCGAGGCCCTCAAGATGCAGCCCAAGAACTACGAGGCCGCCATCGGCCTCGGTGTCGCGCTGCGCGGGAACAAGAAGATCGACGACGCGGAGTCGCAGTACCTCGCGGCCCAGAAGCTCGACTCGTCGAACCCGTCGAGCTACTTCAACCTCGGGTTGCTCTACCAGGACTATAGGGACGGCCAGAAGCCGGCGCTGCACAAGGCGCAGGACTATTACCGGCAGTTCTTGAGCCACGCGAACGGCTCGACCTCCGCCTCGCTCACGCGCGACGCCGAGAAGCGCATCAAGGACATCGACGAAATCTACGTCGCGCTCGACGAGGCCGCGAAGATGCAGGCCGAGGCCGAGGAGATGCAGAAGAAGGCCGAAGAGCAGCAAAAGCAGATGGAAGAGCAGATGAAGAAGCAGGAGGCCCAGGAGGCGGCCGCCGCCAAGGGCGGCGCGCCCGCGGGCACCGAGCCTCCGGCGGCGAGCGCGCCTCCCGCGCCCGGCACCGGCGAAGCCGGCGCGATCGAGGGCGCCGCGCCCGGCGCCAAGAAGAAAAAGGGCAAGAAATAATCGCCAGTTACCTGGCCGTCGTCACTTTTGAGGAACCGAGGAGCCTGTCGGTTGTCTGAACACACGCGATTGGGCTCCCCGCAAGGAGAAGGAACATGAAGCTCGTGATTGGAATCGCTCTTCTCGGACTCGTCGGGGTGTCACATCGCGCGTTCGCTGCCGATCCCAAGGCGCCCGGTGCGGGCGGGGGCGACGACAACGTGCAGTACAAGGCGAAGACCGTCTACGACTTCGAGGACGACATGGTCGAAGGCGACCTGCAGCGTCCCGACGGAGAGCTGGTCAACTCCTTGAAGAAGACCGAGCACTCCAGCCTCATCGAGATCCGGAAAGACTTCATCCCCGAAATGCTGAAGTCGCTCGAAGACATTTGATTTGGGGACCCTGAGAGGGTCCCCAAGCCCCCCGGGTCGCTTCGGTTCGACGCGATCCGAATCCGGGTGAATCAAGCGGTCATCGAGCGCTCTTTGGTTTGAGAAAACCCGCAGAGGAGAGCAGCCATGGCCGACGTGAAGGTCCCCATCAAGTTCGAGATCTACAAAGGGGACGCGCTGGTTCGCGAAGAGGTCCTCACCCAGGACGTCGTCAAGGTGGGCAAGCTCGCCTCGTCCCACTTGCGGATCGACGACGAGACGGTGTCGCGCATGCACGCCGTCATCGAGGTGACCGGGCCCGACGAGATCAACATCATCGACCTCGGCTCGACGCGCGGGACGCTCGTCAACGGAGAGCGCATCAGCAAGGCGCGCCTCCAGTCGGGTGACGAGATCATGTTCGGCGACAGCCGCGTGCGCGTGACGTTCCTCGACGCGCAGCAGATGCAGACGCCGGTGCCGCACGCGGCGCCGCGCGTGCAGCAGAAGACGAGCCTCGGCATCGCGCCGCCGCCGGGCGGGTTCGCGCCGCCCCCGGGCTACGTCCCTTCGCCGCCCCAGCAGCACTACGCGGCGTCCTCGCAGGGGCACGCACCGCCCAGCTATTCGGCTCCCGCGGGCGGCGGCGGCCAAATGGGCGGCGGCGCGGGCTCCGAGGTCGAGGTGCTGGACGGCTCGCGCGCCATCGAGGTGCAGACGGTCTTTCGCGGCGTCGTGACGGGCACGCGCCACCTCTTCAACCCCGAGGGCAAGAGCACGCACAGCCAAGGCACGACGATGTTGTACGCGGGCCTCGCGGCGGCGTTCATCGGTGTCGTCATGTTCATCGTGACGGCCCTCGACGTCGGTGCCGAGAAGAACGCGTTCGAGGCCTGGACCAACAGCGGCCAGGAGGCCAAGACCTTCCCGTGGAAGAGCCGGTCGCCCGGCCCCGGCGTCGTCGTGTTCGGCGGCATCGCGGCCGGCCTCGCGCTCACGTACATGGGCCTCAAGCGGCGCGGCAGGACGAGCCCGAACTTTCTCATCGGCTCGGACGCCGACGTCGACGCGCCCGTCTCCCCCGACTACGTGCCGTCGCCCTCGCACCCGCTCGTCGCCGCGACGGGTGACGACTACGTGGTGAACGTCACGCCGCGCATGACGGGCGAGGTGTACGTCGACAACCAGCCCTATCCGCTGCAGCAGTTCATCGCCCAGCGCGGCTCGAGCTTCTCGCTGCCGCAAGGCGCTCGCGCCAGGCTCGAGTGCGGCGAGACGATGTTCCTCGTGGCGGCGACGCCGCGCCCGCGCGCCCTCGAGGTGCCGTTCCTCACCTGGAAGTGGGACGAGCAGATCTACACGGTCGGCTCGAGCGTCGCGCTCCTGTTGTTCCTCCTCATGATCTTCTCGGTCCCGCCGGACCCGAAGTCCCTCTCGCTCGACCTCTTCAACTCGGACAACCGCTTCGTGAAGTTCCTCATCAAGCCGCCCGAGGAGAAGGAAGAAGACATCCCCGAGTGGCTCAAGTCGAAGAAGAACGAGGAGCAGGGCGGCAAGGGCAAACGCCACAAGGGCGAAGAAGGCAAGATGGGCAAGAAGACCTCCAAGAACAAGGAGGGTCTCTATGGCCACAAGGGTCCCAAGGACAACCCGGATCCGCACCTCGCGAAGAAGCTCGCCGAAGAGCAGGCCAAGAACGCCGGCATCCTCGGCGTCCTCAAGATGAACGAGGGCTCGCACATCGCCTCTATTTTCGGGCGGGATACCGCCCTCGGGAATGACGCGGACGACGTGTTGGGTGGTTTGATCGGCAACCAAATCGGCGAGGCCTACGGCGTGGGCGGCCTCGGGCTCGTCGGCACGGGCTCGGGCGGCGGCGGCACGGGCGAGGGCACGATCGGCCTCGGTAACCTCGGCACGATCGGCAAGGGCGGCGGCGGCGGCAACGGCTCCGGCTACGGCCGCGGCGCCGGCGGTCTCGGCGGTCGTCGCGCGCACGCGCCCGACGTCATCCCCGGCCAGGCGGCCGTGCGCGGGTCGCTCGACAAGGAGATCATCCGCCGCATCATCCGGCGCCACATCAACGAGGTGAAGTACTGCTACGAGCAGGAGCTCACGAAGAAGCCCGAGCTCGGCGGTCGCATCATGGTGCAGTTCACGATCGCGGCGTCCGGCCAGGTCATCGCCTCGGTGCTCCAGAACTCGACGATGAGCAACGCGCGCGTCGAGAACTGCACCGTCCAGGCCGTGCGTCGTTGGGAGTTCCCGAAGCCGCTCGGCGGCGGTATCGTCATCGTCTCGTACCCGTTCGTCCTCACGCCCGCGGGCGGTGGAGAGTGACCATGTCGACCATGCCTCGTCGAATCGCGCGCTTTGTCTTGAACCCGCACGTCGTCGTCCTCGCGATCGCCTTCGCCTTGCCGGCGTGCGAGGGCTTCGTCTGCAGCCAGGAGCGCATCAAGGCCATCGAGCTCGCCAATAAGGGAGCCGACGAGTTCAAGAACAACCTCTACGACTCGGCCGAGAAGGATCTCAAGCAGGCGATCCAGACCGACCCCTCGTACGAGATCGCCTACTACAACCTGGGGAAGGTCTTCCAGAAGCAACGGAAGTGGGACAAGGCGATCGAGTCCTTCGAGCAGGCGGTCCAGCGCAAGCCGGACAACGCCAACTATCAGTACGACCTCGG
>DATKFB010000539.1:0-7304 GCA_035544435.1 Polyangia bacterium | reverse complement strand
TTGCAAATGTGTTACATTGAAGCTGGTCTCCGACGCGTATCAAGGGACGCATCGAGGGGGCGAAGGAGAGGCGACTCGAGATGCTGAATATCCTTCTGGTCGACGATGAGCCCGATCTCCGCGTGTCGCTCGGCGAGGTGCTGCGCGAGGAGGGTCACGCCGTGGACCTGGCCTCCGATGGCGAGGCGGCTATGGCGTGCCTCGCCGCTCAACCGTTCCATCTCGTCATCAGCGACGTGAGGCTCCCGAAGCTCGACGGTCTCACGCTGCTCCGGCGCATCCGCCGCGACTTCCCGTCGACCGAGGTCTTGCTCATGACGGCCTACGGATCGATTGGTGACGCCGTGACGGCGATGAAGGATAACGCCGTCGACTACCTCACGAAGCCGTTCGACATCAGCGCTCTCGTGACGGCGGTCGAGCAGATCGATGGTCGGCGCCGCGCGCGCGAGGAACGCCCGAGCGCCGAGCCCGCGCCCCACGATCCGATCCAAGTCGGCCCGTCGCCTTCGCTCTCAGAGGCCATGCAGCGCTACGAGAAGGAGCTCATCCTGAGCACAATTCGCAGCACGGGCGAGAAGCGACAGCGCGCCGCCAAGCTGCTCGGGATTTCGCGCAAGAGCCTGTGGAAGAAGCTCACGAAGTACGGCCTACAGACGCGGCGCGCCGGCGGCGCCCCCGAATGATGACGCCGCGCCCGACGGCGTTCCCGGCGTGCCCTACGACGTAGCCTTACCGTCCACTGTTCGGGATGGGCCCCCGAGCGGACCTCCCGACGAGCCGCTCGGCAGCTCGATGCGGAACGCGGCGCCGCCGCCCGATGGCGCCTCGACGGTGAGGTGGCCGCCGTGCGCCTCGACGATCTCGCGCGAGATGTAGAGGCCGAGGCCGAGGCCACCTACCGACGCGATCTCCGTGGCGGTCTCGGCGTGCTCGAAGCGACCGAAAATGCGCTCGCGCTCCTCGGGGGCGACGCCGGGCCCGTGGTCGCGGACGAGGATCGTCGTTCGCTCGAGCGTGCCGTCGACGGAGACCTCGATGGCGCCTTGTCCCCCGTGCTTGACGGCGTTGGACAGCAAATTTGTGACGACCTGGCCGAGCCGCGCCCGGTCCCAACGCCCGAGCGCCTCGCCGCGCCGCTGGACCGTCAACGAGCAGGCGGCCTGCGCCATGGGCTCGCGGAGCGTCGACGCCACCTCTTCGACGAGCGCCGCGGCGTCGACCTCCGTGCGGCGCAGGGGCATCCGTCCGAGCCGCAGCCTCGTCAAGTCGAGCACGTTCTCGAGCAGCGCGGCGAGGCGCGCGCTTTGTCGATCGACGACCTCGAGAGCCTCGACGATCGTCGCCGGCGTCATCGCGCTCGGATCGCGGTGGAGGCCGCGCAGGAGGCGCTGCACCTGGAGCCGCATGGGCGCGAGCGGCGTGCGCAGCTCGTGCGAGGCGATCGAGATGAAGTGCTCGCGCGCGCGGATGGCGCGGGTTCGCTCGGCCGAGGTGGCGCCCAGGATCAGCGAGGTCAGCGTGACCGACGCCATGAAGGCCGCGAGCGCCATCAAGTTCTCGCCGAGCGACGAGACGGCGAAGGCCCCGTGGCCCGCGACCGTCGACCAGACGGTGACGACGGAGATCGTGAGCGTCGTCGCCGTCGCGCCGCGTGGCCCGAAACGGAGCGCGGCCCAGATGAGCGGCGGGAAGACGAGGTAAGGTCGCGTCGTGTGCGGCTCCGTGAGTGTGCCGAGCGTCGCCGCGAGGAGCGTGACGGCGAGGCCGAGGGCCTCCCACGGCGAGCGGCGCTCCCGATCGCCGGCGCGCGATCCCCAGGTGAGCAGCGCGGGTGCGACGACGAGCGCGCCCATGGCGTCGCCCACCCACCAGATCCGCCACGTGGGAAGGAGCGCTCCGCGCGCGATGATGCCGGCGCCGTAGAGACCCAGCGCGCCGAAGGTCGCGCTCACGACGGTCGAGAGGGCGGCGCCGAAGAAGGCGAACCGAAGGACGTCTCGCGCCTCGTCGAGCTGCGGCCTGAAGGAGACGCGCTGGACGAGGGTCGCGCCGACCACGGCCTCGAGCGTATTGCCCGCGGCGATCACCGCCGCCGTGAGCGGGCTGACGCCCGCGGTCGTCGCGTTCGCGAGGAAGGCGCCGAGAGCCACGCCCGGCCACAGCCGCCGGGACCCGAGGAGCAGCGCGGCTAGGGCGAGCCCGGTCGGCGGCCAGACGAGGGTGACGCTGTGCCCGACCGAGGCCACGTGCAGGCCAGCCTTGGCGAGGGCGAAATAGGTCCCCGCGAGCACCAGCACGCGGAGCAGGTAAGCGCGAGAGGTCACGCGGGTGGAGTTTAAGGCCCGGCTTCCAGGGGGCGGGGCAACAAAATGGGCCGCCTCCCGATGCATTGTTACCCTTAGGTAACGAAGCTAAATCGGCTCGTCGTCCTCGACGCAGACGCGGTTGCCGCCGGCTTGCTTGGCGCGATAGGCGGCCCGATCGGCGCGCCGCAGGAGATCCTCGTTGGACTCGAGGCTGCCGGGCCGCGTGAGGGCGGCCACGCCGACGCTCACCGTGACGGGGATGCCTTGCGGCGCGAGCGTCGCGACCTCCAGCATGACGCGCTTGCCGAAAACGCGCGCGTCGGCGAGCGCCGTGTGTGGCAACAGTGCCACGAACTCGTCGCCGCCGTAGCGGACGACGAGATCGGTGTCGCGCGCCTGCCGCCGCAGCACGCCCGCGAGGGCGCGTAGGACGTCGCTGCCCGCGACGTGGCCGTGCGCGTCGTTGATGGCCTTGAGCTTGTCGACGTCGATCATCGCGATGGCCAGGGGATGCCCGTAACGGGAGAAGCGCGCGCGCTCGCTCGCGATGCGCCGCCGAAGCAGGCGGAGGTTCCCGAGGCCCGTGAGCTCGTCGTGGTCCGCGGCGAGCTGCAGCTTGTGGCGGGCGCGTCCCTGGCCGAGGGCCTGCTGGATGCGCGCGAGCAGCTCGTCGAGCGAGAACGGCTTGGGCATGAAGTCGACCTGCTCGAGGCCGGTGTCGCGCACGCGCGTCGGCAGGTCGCCCGCGCCCGACAGGAAGAGGATGGGGACGCCGCGCGTGGACACCGAGCGCCGCAGCGACGTCGCCGCGTCGAAGCCGTTCATGCCCGGCAGGTTGACGTCGAGCAGGACCAGGTCGGGCGTCGACTCGAGGGCCTGACGGAGGCACTCGTCGCCGTCGACGGCGCGGTCGACGCGGTAGCCTTCGTCGGCGAGGGTGCCTGCGAGGGCGGTCGCCATGGCGGCGTCGTCCTCGACGACGAGGATGCGGCTCTGCGCGTGGACGCCGGGGTCGATCGTGATCGGTCCGGAGGCGAGCGGCGGGATCGGCTCGAACCGGTGCGGGGAAGCGGTCTCGTCGCCGAGCTGCCGCGCGAGCAGCAGCGCCGCGAGCCGGGCGAGGACCGCGGCCGTGGCGCGCGCGACGGCGCCGGCGTGGCGCGCGCGCGACGACTGCACGAGGATGACGCCCAGGCAGCGGTCACGCACGACGAGCGGCACGGCGACGACCGAGCGCAGATCCGCCGGGAGGCGCTCGCGCACGGGGGCGAGCTGCGCGTCGCCGTGGACGTCGTCGATTGCGACGAGGTGCCGGGTCTCCACCGCGGCGCGCACCTCGGGGTAGCGATCGAGATCGATGGGCATGTCGTTGATGGCGGGCCGGTCCAGCGCGAGGACGACGCGGGGCCGTCCCTCGAGGAGGATGCAGGAGCCTCGGTCGCCGAGCAGGTCCGTGATGCTGCGGGTCGCGGACGTCAGCAGCTCGCGCGGGCCGGCGCCGGCCGCCGTGGCGATCAGCTCGTCGAGTGCGCGCCCGTCAACGAACATGTCCGCGTCGAAGTCTGGTTCCTTCCAGCTCGTCGCGAGCTCACCGCTGTCTCTCCGAGGGGTCATGTTCTTCGCGGTTCGAGGTGCGGACCGCAGATGCCACTACGGCAGAACGACGGCCGGTCTTTAGCCGTACATGTACGCCTTCCGTCAGCCATCGTTCACCCGAGAAAAGGTTGGATCGCCGCGAGCAACGTCAAGAGCTCGACCGGCTTTCGTAACGCGCCCGCGACCTCGAGGACCGCGGATCTGGCGGCGGCGTTTCCGTCGGCCGTCAGGACGACGACCGGGATCTCGGCGAGGACGGGATCGCGGAGCTGCTCGGCGCGGAAGGTCCACCCGTCCATGACGGGCATCATCAGGTCGAGGAGGATGACGCAGGGCAGTCTCGCCCCGGGCGCACGCAGCGCGGCGAGCGCGGCGCTGCCGTTCTCGGCGGCGCGCACGGTGTAACCCTCGTCCTCGAGGACCTGCACGAGGGCGCGCAGGATGTCTGCGTCGTCCTCGACGACGAGCACCCCCTCGCAGGAGGCCGCCTGGTCGGGCGTCGCGATCACGCGCTCCTCCGCGCGAGACGCGCCGCCGCGACCGGCAAGACGACGGTGAACGTCGCGCCCGCGCCAGGCGCGCTCTCGACCGAGATCGTGCCCTCGTGCGCGTCCACGATTTGCTTGGCCACCCACAGGCCGAGCCCGAGGCCGCCGAAGTGGCGCGCCGAGACCGCGCGCTCGAAGCGGCCGAAGATGCGTCCCTGGACCTGCGGGTCGATGCCGATGCCGCGATCGGCGACCGTGAGGCGCGCGGCGCCGGCGCGCGCCTCGAGGATCACGTCGACGGGTTGCTTGGCGCCGAACTTCGTGGCGTTGCCCACGAGGTTCGTGACGAGCTGCTCGATCCGCCCGCGATCCCAGCAGCCGCGCAGCGTCGGAGGCGCCGTGAAGCGCAGCTCGCAGCTCGCGAGGCGCGCGGTCTCGCCGAGCGCGTCGACGATGCCCCGCACGAGCGAGACCAGATCGAGCTCCTCGGGATCGAGCGCCAGTCGGCCCTCGGACAGGCGCGAGATGTCGAGCAGCCGCTCGACGAGGAGGGTGAGGCGCCCTACCTGCGAGAGCGCGTCCTCGGTGCTCTCGACGAGCCGATCGCCGTCGACGTGCCCGGGCGCGCGGCGATTGAGCGAGCGGACGACGCTGTCGAGCCGCAGCCGAAGCGCCGTGAGCGGCGTCCGCAGCTCGTGCGAGGCGATCGAGAGGAACTCGTCGCGTATGCTCACGGCGCGCCGCAGGTCGACCTCGAGCTCCTTGCGATCGGTGATATCGACGCAGGAGCCAATGTAGCCCGCGAAGCGGCCGTCGCGCTCCCAGCGCGGCGTTCCCCGGTCAAGCACCCAGCGGTACTGGCCGTCGGCGCGGCGCAAGCGGTACTCCACCTCGAAGACGCGCCGCTCGGCGAACGCCGCCATGTACGTGTCGACGCAGCGCTGGAAGTCCTCGAAGTGGACGCCCTCGGCCCAGCCCACGCCCCACTCGTCCTCGAGCGTGCGGCCCGTGAAGTCGAGCCAGGTCTGGTTGAAGAACGTGCAGAGGGCGTCGGGGGCGGCCATCCAGAGCAGCACGGGCGCGACGTCGGCCATGATGCGGAAGCGGGCCTCGGTCTCGTGGGCGCGCTGCTCGGCCCGTCGACGCAGGCTCGTGTCGCGCAGCACACCGACGCCGGCCTCGATGAGGCCGCTCTCCGAGCGCCAAGGCACGTAACGCACCTCGTACGTGCCGGCCCCAAGTCCGTCCGCGCCCGACGCGTAGGGCACGTCCTCAAGATGGACCTCCTCGCCCGCGAGGGCGCGGCGGAGCGGCTCGTCGCCGTGCGCGCCGAACGGCAACGCGAGCGCCGCGGGCATGACCTGGCCGACGGCGCTCGCGACGTCGAGCCGGAACATGCGCTCCATGGCCGGGCTCCAGTGGGTGCACACGAGCTCTCGATCGAAGACGACGACGCCCTCCTCGCTGACGGCAAGCACGAGCTCGGCGAGAACCTGCGAATTCACGGCGCGCCTCCGGGCGGCGCGAGCTCGAGGGCGCGCTGGAAATCCGACGCGCGCCGCAGGACGGCGGCGACGTCGACGGTGCCGAAGGGCAGGCCGGCCGCGAGCGCGAGCGCGGGCGCGAGCACCTCGATGGCGCGCGTCACCCGGGGCGTCCAGGCCGCCACCCACTCGAGCGTGGCGGCGCGGTTGTCGGCGTCGCCCGCGAGCGCGACGCGCACGAGGGCCGCCGTCCACTGGCGTTGCCACAGGCAGTCTTCCTCGAGCGACGCGCAGAGCTGCCCGAGCAGGAAGTCGCCGCGTGCGCGCGCGAGCGTCGGCAGCGCGACCATGAACAGCTCGTCGACGACGGGCTTGACGCAGACGTTGAGCGCGACGAAGGCTTCCGCCCAGTCCCACGTCACGAAGAGCGACTCGATGACCTCGCGGAGCGGCTGCCAGGCCGGCGCGGTCTCGAAGCGGGCCCGGCTGTCGTCGCCGAAGGTCGGGTCGACGCGGCGGAGCTGGGCCATGCGGTACGCGATGCGGTGGATGCGCCGCACTTCGTCGGCGCCCTGGAGCAAGGCCGCGATCGTGACGCGGCCCTCGGGGGCCATCTGCCCCACGTAGGCCGCGACCATCTGGAAGCCGTGAAGCGCGAAGCGCAGCGGCGGCAGCGCGCTCGCGAGCAGCGCGCGCGCCTCGCGCGGGAGGGCGGCGTCGTAACCGGAGGCGTCGGTCGACGCGAGCAAGCCGTCGCAGAAGGACTCCTGGGCGTGCTGCAGCCGCGTGTACTTCGTGTAGGTCGTCTCGCGCGGATCCGAGAACTGCTCCCAGGCCGCGGCGCGCCAGCGCGAACCGCGCTGGTGGCGCGCGTACCACTCGGCGGCCGGCACGGCGACCTCGAAGCCGCGCTCGACGTGGTGGTGGAGGTGCGTCGTCGCGATCTCGTACTCCGTGGGGCGCCGGCGCTTCCCCGCGAGGTGCGAATAGGTCTTGAGCGGCGCGCGCATCAGGGGACCTCGCCGGCGTGGGTCGCCGGGACGGTGGGCGACAGCTCCCAGCGCGCGTCGTCCTCCGTGACGGCGAAGCGCCCCTTGAAGGACGACATGACGAGCTCGAGATCGCCCGGCAGCCGGAACGGCGCGCCCGTGCGCGCCTCGATGGCGGCGCGCGTGACGACGCAGCGGCCTGGGCACAGCACCCGCAGGTACGCGCCGCGGTCGATGACGCGCGTGTCGACGTTGAGGGCGCGGATGGCTTCGACGACGGCGCTGCCGAGCGGTCCCGCCTGCAGCACGGGGCCCACGTCGTTGTCGCCGGGCTGACGCGCGCGCACGCCTGGGGCGCCCGCGCCGTCGACGTCGACCTGAATCTCGTCACCCGCGAGGCGCACCGGAAACGCGCGCAGGCAGACGCGGTCGGGGTTG
>DATKFB010000538.1:0-3255 GCA_035544435.1 Polyangia bacterium | reverse complement strand
CGGAGACATTGTTGATGATGCCCGCGACCTCGCCTTCACGTGCGACCGAGAACAACTCGGGTCTTTCTGCGATCAAGGTGACCGCGTCCAGAACCTTTCGCTCGAACAGAGGGTCCGTCGCCGGACGCAGGGCGCGCCACTAGTGAACCGGGAGACCCCCCCGGCTCTGCCGGGGGATGCGTTAGTTCTTGCGCTCCTCCAGAAGCGTCGGTCGCCTCCGACGTCAGCAGTACCCCATCAGATCCCGCGAAGACGCGGGACCACTTCGTCGACGGAGTGCAACTCGCCGCGATCGGCCTCTTCAAGGCCGCGACGGAGGCATCCCCGACGGGCTGTCTATCCCTTTCTTTTCAAAGAGAGACAGAGAGGGTTTATTTCAGGTTGTGGCGGGCGATGAGCTCGGTGAGATGGGATCGATCCATCTGGGCCTCGCGCGCTGCCTGAGAGACGTTGCCTTTCGTGCGCGCGAGCAGGCGCTCGAGGTACTTGGCCTCGAAGCGCCGCAGTAGCCGATCGCGCGCCACTTTGTACGTGAGGTCGAGGACCGAATCGAGGAGTTCGCTCCCGCCCGGCTCTCCGGGCGCTTGCGGCAGCTCGGCTGTTGCGGGACGCGTCTCGCCGAAGTCGGGCGGCTCGCCCATTGCAACGGTAGACTCGATCACGTTCCGCAGCTCGCGTACGTTGCCGGGCCAGGTGTGGCGTCGCATGCTCTCGAGCGCCTCGGGCGAGAACAGCGTCTCGGCGGGGCCGACGTGGCCACATTCGCGAAGGAAGTGCTCGATGAGCAGCGGGACGTCGTCGGCGCGCTCGCGCAGCGGCGGTAACGAAAGGACGACGACGGCCAGGCGATAGTAGAGATCGAGGCGAAACGTACCGCGGTTGACCTCCGCGCGCAGGTCGCGGTTCGTCGCAGCGACGACTCGCACGGAGCACGGGATATCGACGCGGCCACCGACGCGGCGAAAGCGGCGTCTCTCGAGTACGCCGAGCAGCGTCGTCTGTAGATCGGGCGGGAGCTCGCCGATCTCATCGAGGAAGAGCGTCCCACCATGTGCGCGCTCGAATGCGCCGACGTGCTGGCGATCGGCGCTCGTGAAGGCACCGCGCTCGTGGCCGAAGAGCTCGCTCGCAACGAGGCTGGGCGCGAGCGCGCCGCAGTCGACGGTTTCGAACGGCCCGCGCGCGAGCGGGCCGAGGTCGTGCAGGGCGCGCGCGCAGAGCTCCTTGCCCGTGCCAGACTCGCCGACGACGAGGACGGGCTTGTCCGACTGGCTCGCGCGCTCGATGCGCGCCATGAGACGCTGCATGACGGGCGTCTGGCCGCGGAGGCCGCCAAGGTGGTCGCCGGGGTGTACCGAGACGACGACGTCGTCCGCGTTCGCGATGCGGACCTTCGTGGCCCCGAGGACGAGGATGCGCCCCGCAGGCACGACACCCTGACGTACGCGGATGCCGTCGACGAAGGTGCCGTTTGTCGAGTCGAGGTCGGTGAGCGCAATGCCGTGGGCGACGCGACGGAGCTCGAGGTGATAGCGCGAGACCGTCGGGTCGCTTAGCACGAGGTCGTTGCCGGGCGCCGAGCCGATCGTGAGCGTGTCGGCGTCGGCCGCCTGCGTGGCGCCAGCCTCTGGCCCCTCGACGACCTCGACACGAAGGCTCGTGATCGAGAGTCCCGTGCTCTGCCGCGGCAACGTCTCCTTGACCTCCATTTCACGGAACGTATCACGCGCGCGCCGCCGACTGTCGTCCGCGACCGACGCCTGAAGGCTCGAGCCGACAGCGGCGCGTTTACGAAAGCCCGCGGCGGTCGACGTTGTCGGCCAGGCACATAACGTGCACAGCGCCGACGTGAGGCGCGACTCATCGCACCTCTCAAACGATGCACAGGGGAAGAGGACGCCAGCATGAAAAGACAGAATTTGGGACGAGCCTTTCGAGTGACATCGGTGTTGTGGTTGGGTGCGGTCGCGGCGTGCTCGAGTACGCCGTCGGCCACATCACCCGACGGCGCGGCGGGGAGTGCCGCCGCGGGCGCGGGTGGCGGCGAGGTTGCGGGTTCGGGAGGCTCGGACGCGGGGGCCGGCGCGGGAGGCGTCACCGGCCCGGATGGCGGCGCGGGCACGGGAGGCTCGGCGGGCGGAGCGTCCGGCGGCACCGCCGGTCCCGTCGCCGAGCACTTCGTCATCCTGCACTCGAACGATCTTCACTCGCACCTGCAGGGGCATTCGCCCGAGACCGACTACACGCCGGCGACGACGGACGACGACGCCACTGTGGGCGGCTTCTCGCGGCTCGCGACGGTCGTCGGCACGGCGAAGGCGACCGCGCAGGCGGCGGGCAAGAGTGTGCTGTTGCTCGACGCGGGCGACTTCATGATGGGCACCCTGTTCTCGTTCCTCGGGACGAGCCAGGCCGCCGAGCTCAAGCTCATGGACGCTCTCGGCTACGACGCGACGACGATCGGCAACCACGAGCTCGACTGGACACCGCAGGGCCTCGCGGGAATCCTCCAGGCGGCGAAGACTGCGGGCGTCAAGGTTCCGCTCGTCGCGAGCAACATGACATTCTCCGCGACGAGCGCCGCCGATGACGCGCTCGAGGCGTTCAAAGATCCCGGGCCGATCAAGACGAAGCTCGTCAAGACGGTGGGCCACCTCAAGATCGGGATCTTCGGTCTCCTCGGCAAGGATGCCGTGACCGTGACGCCTATGGCGGCGCCGCTGACGTTCGAGGACATCGCGACGGCCGCGACGCGCGTCGTCGCCGACCTTCGCCAGAACGACAAGGTCGACGTCGTCATTGCGCTGTCGCACTCGGGCATCGGCGCGAACGGGATGGGCGAGGACCAGGTCCTTGCGACGAAGGTCCCCGACATCGACGTCATCGTCAGCGGCCACACGCACGAGGTGCTGGCCGCGCCCGCCAAGGTGGGCAAGACGCTCATCGTCACGGCAGGCGCGTACGGCGAGCACCTCGGCCAGCTCGAGCTCTCGGCAACGCCTGGTACACCCGGCGTGACGCTCGACAAATACACGCTGCTCGACGTCGACGACAAGACGATGGGGAACGCGGCCACGCAGGCGGGCATCGACGCCTACATCGCCGGCCTCGACGGGGCCCTCGCGCCTGCAGGTCTCGGCTACAAGAAGGTGATCGCCGAAACCACGGTCGACCTCCCACGCGCCACGGGCGAATCGCAGATCGGCGACCTCGTCACCGACGCGTACCGTACCGTGACAGGCGTGCTGCAGCCGA
>DATKFB010000537.1:0-3250 GCA_035544435.1 Polyangia bacterium | reverse complement strand
CAGCGCTCGTACTCGCCGCCGACGTTCGACGTGTAGACGATCGAGACGACCTTACCGCGCGGGGGCAGAACGTCCGACGGACCGCGCGCGTCCGCCGCGCCAGTGGCGACCACCGCGACTCCCACGGTGGTCGGGATCGTCGCGCCATCCATCGCTTCCAGCGCCCGTGCTCCCGGGCCTCTGCCGCACGCCGCGAGAGCGCTCGCCGCGAGCGCGAGCACGCGACCAGACCGGCTGCGGTGTGCTAGCTGCACGCGACCACGCCCTGCTCCAATGCGGGTGTCACCCACGAATGCCAGAGGTTTCGATGAGGCGTCGCCGTCGAATCGAGACGGCAATGGCGGGCGGCCTCCCACGCCGACATACATGTGGCGACGGGGAAAGGCCCTGCGTTTCGGCCTCGGCGTCCCTCACCGTGAGGCTCTCGCATGTGCATCGCATGACGCACCAACGCGCCCAACTCGGTGTGGAGATGATAAACTTTTATTGCGCGTGTCCACGCGGCCTGGAGGTCTCCATGATTCCGGCGACACGAAAGAGCGGGACGCAGGCGCTCGTCCTGCTGCTCGGTGTGACCACAGCGTTCGCGAGCCTGCAATGCAGCGGGCCGGAGCCGTTCAGTCACCGGGGCGCGGCGATCGGGACAGCTGGCGCCGCTGGCGCCGCGGGCTCGATTCCCCTCACCGGCGCCGCGGGCAACGCGACGACGGGCCTTGCCGGTAGCAGTGGAACCGCTGGAACCACGGGAATCGCCGGCGACACCGGCACAGGCGTCGCCGGGAGCACGGGGGCCGCAGGGTCGACGACCGGCGCGGCCGGCGGATCTGGCATCAGCGGCGCCGCCGGCGCCGCAGGCATGAGCGGCGCCGCGGGCTCCTCCGGCGCCGCAGGCTCCTCCGGCGCCGCAGGCTCGTCGGGCGGCAGCGGCGCCGCGGGCTCGTCCGGCGCTGCAGGCGCCAGCAGCGGCGCCGCGGGCTCGTCGGGCGCCGCGGGCAGCGGCCCAGCGGTCAATGGCTGTGATCGCGCGAACTGGACGTTCACACCCAAGCTCGTCTGTGACCCTGCGACGAACACGATGTGTAACTTCCAGACGACGGCGCGCCTGCCCCAAAACGCGATCGACGGAGATCCAGCGACGCGCTACACGGACGGACAGAAACAGATGGGCGGCGAGTACGTGATCGTGTCGTTCGCGTCCCCCGTCAAGATCAGCGGCATCAACGTCTTCGTCGAGGCGGCGAGCGCGGGTGACGCCGCGGTCGCCTACGAGATTGAGTACTCGGTGGACGGCACTACCTTCGTCGGCTTCTCTCCAGCCGTCGCCGGACCGGGAAGCGCCAACCTCGTGATTCCGTTTCCGGCGACGGTCATGAAGGCCATCAAGATGATCCAGACCGGGATGTCCGCCGGGGCTTGGTGGTCCATCAGCGAGATCACCTTCACGGGCTGCGTTCAACAGTGAGCCTGTCGACTCGTCCGGCCCGCTGATCGAAACCATCGGGTGACCGTGGCTCTCCCCGCGCGGGGGTGTCGAAGAAGGCGGCGCGAGACAACCGGAAGCGAGCACGGCCATTCGTCGTGCCGACTTTACACGAACGCCCGTGACTCGGCCGGCGTCCGCCGGCATCATAGGCCCGCCATGACAGCCACCCGCCTCTTCCTCGTCCGCCACGGAGCGACGCAGCTCACGGCCGAGGATCGCTTCTCTGGCGCCGTGGGCGTGGACCTGTCCGACGCGGGCCGCGCCCAGGTCCGCGCTCTCGCGCAGCGCCTCGCGGGCGAGACGATCTCCGCCGTCTACTGCAGCCCGCTGTCGCGCACCGTCGAAACGGCGGCCATTCTCGCCGTGCCGCACGGCCTGCCGCTCTGTCATCGCAACGGCCTGCGCGAGATCAGCCACGGCCGATGGGAGGGCCTGACGCGCCCCGAGGTCGAGCTGCGCTTCCCCGACGAGTACGCGGCCTGGGACGCCGATCCGTTCACCTTCGCGCCCGAGGACGGCGAGTCGGGCGTGGGCGTGCTCGCGCGCGCGCTGCCCGTCCTACGCGAGATCGTCGTCGCGCACGCGGGCCAGAGCGTGCTCGTCGTCTCGCACAAGGCCACGCTGCGCCTTCTCCTGTCGAGCCTGCTCGGCTTCGACGAGCGCGGATACCGCGACCGCCTCGATCAATCGCCCGCCTGCCTCAACGTCGTCGACTTCAAGGATCCGGTGCGCGCGCGCCTCATGCTCTTCAACGACGTGTCGCACTACCAGGACCAGCCGCGGCGCTCCACGGGCAACTTGTCGAAGTGGTGGGATCCGAGCGCGAAGTGAGCGACTCGAGCGTCCGCGCGGGCGCTTCGCGTGTTAGCTTCGGCCGCGGGAGGTCCACGTGACGTACGACAGCCTTTCGCTCTCCGAGGTGATCCCTGCGCGCCCCGAACGCATCTACGCCGCCTGGCTCTCGAGCGACGAGCACACCGCATTCACGGGCGACAAAGCGGTCGTCGAGCCGTTCGTGGGCGGCAAGCACAGCGCGTTCGACGGTTACGCCGTGGGCCAGACCGTCGAGCTGCAGCCCGGGCGGCGGATCGTCCAGACCTGGCGCGCCGAGGACTTTCCGCTCGGCAGCCCCGACTCGCGCGTCGAGGTGACGCTCGAGGAGACCGTGGGCGGCACGATGGTCACGATCCTCCACACCGACATCCCGAGCGGACAGGGCGCGAGCTATCGCGACGGCTGGGTGAAGTTCTATCTTGAGCCGCTCAAGGGGTACTTCGTCGCGGTGTCGGGCAAGACCAACGGCGTCCCCAAGCAGCCGCCCAAGCCGGCCGGCAGGCTCGTCGCCAAAGCCAGGCCGAAGAAGGCCAAGTCGGCCAAGACGAAGTTGAAAGCCAAGGCCGGAAAGAAGAAGGCCAAGACGACGAAAGCCAGGGCGCGGGCGCCGAAGGCCCGCCCGAAGGCGAAGCGCCCGTCCAGCGCGCGCGCGGGCGACCGGAACCGCCGATCGCCAAAGGCGCGCAAGCGCCGCTCATGATCGAGACCGTCGAGCACGGGACCGTCCGCGAGCTGCGCCTGGCGCGCCCGCCCGTCAACGCGCTCGATCCAGCGCTCCTGGGCGCGCTCCGAGAGGCGGTGCGCGAGGCGACGGCGGCCGGTCGCGAGGCCATCGTCCTGTCGGGAAGCCCGGGGCGCTTCTCGGGAGGCCTCGACGTGCCGGCGCTTTTGGCCCTCGACCACGCCGGCATCCTCGACGCGTGGCGGACGTTC
>DATKFB010000536.1:0-12715 GCA_035544435.1 Polyangia bacterium | reverse complement strand
CGTTTCGGGAGGCGCGGAGGCCGCGGGCGGCTCGTCGAGCTCCTCGAACAGCGACGCAGCCTTGGACCTATCCTCCGCGTCGGCAGGCGACGTATCCGACGGCGCATCCCGGCCGGCGGAATCTCCGACCGACGCGAGCGCCGACGCGGACGCCCAGCAGGACGCGGCGGCGGGCGCGATCATCGACACACACGTGCACTTCTTCGATCCCGCGAGGCCCATTCCGACCGGACGCCCGTCATCCGTTCCCTGGCCCAATCCCGGCGACGCGCTTTATCGAACGACCTTGCCAGCCGACTACCTGGCGCTCGCGAAGCCCCTCGGCATCTCGAGCGCGATCGTCATCGAGGCGAGCTCGTGGCTCGAGGACAACCAATGGATCCTCGACCTCGTCGCGGGGAATCCGGCCTTCGCGGGGTTCGTCGGCAACCTCTCGGAGGTTCTCGGGACGGCGACCTTCGACGACACCCTGACGGCGCTGGCTCGCAATGCGTTGTTTCGGGGCATCCGCGTCTTCGCGTCACAGCTGACGGGTGGCGATCCGTCCAACTTCGCGTCGCTGGCCGCCACGGGATTGATGATCGACGTGGTGGGCTTCTCCGCGGACCTGCCCGCCATCGCCGCGTTCGCGCAGACGTTGCCCTCCTTGCGCATCGTCATCGATCACGTCGCGAACGTCGCCATCGACGGAGGGGCTCCGCCCGCCGATTGGGCCGCGGGCATCGCCGCCGCCGGGGGGCAACCCAACGTGTACTGCAAGATCTCGGGCCTCGTCGAGGGCGCGGGGATGACGGGCGCCGTCTCGTCGGACGTGGCGTTCTACCGGCCCACGCTCGACACGGTCTGGCGCGCGTTCGGCGAGGACCGCGTGCTCTTCGGATCGAACTGGCCGGTGAGCTCGGTCAACGCCCCGCTGCCGACGGTGCTGAGCATCGTCAGGAGCTACGTCGGCGAGAAGGGCTCGGCCGCTAGTGAGAAGGCATTCGCGACCAACGCGCGCGCGGCCTACGGGGTGTGAGCGCGCGGGCGCCTCAACCGCGGAGCTGGCCCGCGAGCTTGCCGTCGCGATCGAAGACGACGATGCGCGCGTCGTGAAAGATGTGCTCCTCGTCGAGGACGTGGACCTGCAAGAGATCCGCGAGCCCGCGGGTCTGCGGGTCGTCGCCGCGCAGCAGGTGCCACCGCGCGGGAAGCTGCCGCGAGCGCTTGAATCGCGAAAGCCGCTCGGGCGTGTCGTGGGTCGGATCGAGCGTGACGAGCACGAAGGTCGCGGCCCGACCCTCGCGCTCGAACGCCTCGGTCACGCGCCGCAGCCTCTCGATCGTCAGTGGACAGGTGGCCGTGCAAGCCGTGAAGAACATCGTGACGACGATCGGGGCGCCCCGCCACTGCTCGAAACGAACGGCGGTGCCTCGCTCGTCATTCCAAACCCACGGCGCGGCGAACAGGGAGGGTGCGTCCCCGCGCGCGACCGGGGCGCGCGGCTCGGCCGTCGCGCGCGCGGCGCCGGGACCCCGGGGCACACAGGCGCCCCAGCCGAGGACCAGAACGCACGCCACCGCTCGACGCGAAACCCGCATGGCTGCGACATTGTGCCACGCTCGCGCGCGGCGGCCAGGTTCGATCAGCCTGGATTCCTTGCAAAAATCCGGCTGCGCCCCCTGCCCCATAGGAAATCCTCCCGACATTCTCTATCATCGCCACTGCTTGGTCTCGCATCTTAGACTTGGTTGGGACGGTATACGCCGTACTGGATTCCGCGGTGGGTGAAGTCCCCGCATCGGCGCCCGCGGTTGGGCAGCTGCTCGACGGGCGCTACAAGATCGTCCGCGAGATCGCCTCGGGCGGCATGAGCATCGTGTACGAGGCCATCCACGTGAGGATTGGCCGCGTCGTCGCCATCAAGGTGCTGCATCGGGACATGGCGAGCGATCCGGAGGTGGTGGGACGCTTCCTCAACGAGGCGCGCGCCGTCGGGACGTTCGGCCATCCGAACATTGTCGCGTCGACGGATTTCGGCGAGCTGCCCGGCCACGTCCCCTATCTCGTGCTCGAGTACCTCGAGGGCCACACCCTCGCCCAGGAGGTCCAGAACGACGGACCGCTCCCCGTCCGTCGCGCGACGCGCATCGCGCGGCAGATCGCCTCCGCGCTCGAGGCCGCGCACGCCCGCGACGTGGTTCACCGCGATCTGACCTCGGCCAACATCTTCCTCGTCAAACGCGAGGGCAATCCGGATCACGTCAAGGTGCTCGACTTCGGGATCTCGAAGTTCCTCTCCGTCGGCGACACGGGCCCCAAGACCCGACGTGGATTGACCATGGGGACGCCGGAGTACATGTCGCCCGAGCAGATCTCCGATCCCGACGCCGTCGACGCCCGGGTCGACGTCTACGCGCTCGGCGTGATCATGTATCTGATGTTGGCGGGCGAGCTTCCCTTCACGCGCACCCCGCTCCAGTCCCTGCTCACCCAGATCGTCATGGACCCGCCGCCGCCCCTCGCGCGCCGTGGCATCCCCGAGCCGCTGGAGGCGATCCTGTTCAAGGCGCTGGCCAAGCACCCCGCCGACAGGTTCGCGACGATGCGCGAAATGAGCGCGGCGCTCGAGTGGCTCTCCGCGCACATCCTGTCAGGCGCCGCCTGGAACGGCTCTCTCGACGTCCCCTTCATGGACTCGGGAGCGCGGACTCCGCCGCCGGCGGCGTCCCCAGGCCCCATGCTCGCCTCGGTGCCGCGGCCGAAGTCCGGATCGCTCTCGGCGCCGAAGCTCCCGCCCGTCCAGCCGGCCTCTGCGCCCGAGGTTCCCATCACCGCCCCGATGATGCGCACGCGCGGCGGGCACGGGCTGCTTTACGCCGCGCTGGCGCTGGCCGTGGCGAGCGTGGGCGGCGTCGCCGCTCTTTGGCAGCAGCGCTCACAGCAAGGAAGCGCAGCGGCGCCTGCGGCGCAAGCCATGCCCGCTCCCGCGCCGGCGGCCCTCGCGCCGCCACCGCCGGCGGAGCCAGCGCCGATTGCGGTTCGGATCACGTCGGACACGCCGGCGACGCGCGTGACTCTGCGCGGGCGCACGCACCTCCTCCCCTTCGCGCAGGAGCTCAAGGTGGGCTCCGAGCCCGAGGTGGTCGAGCTCACTGCACCACAACGCGAGGGGAGACGCTTTTGGCTCACCTTCGATCATCCGATCGCGCTCGCGGCGAGCTTGCCGGAGGGACGCGGCATGACCGAGGCGACGGAGGAAGAGACCGTGATCGCGCTCGGCGGAAAACCCGTGGGCGGCGCGCTGGCGGAGCGCGAGCCGTCGGAGCGCGAGCCGGCCGCCGATGAGCGATCGAGCGACAAGCACGCCGCGGGCGCGCACCATCACGGCGGCCACCGGCGCTCGCCCGGCAAGCTCGGCGCCGGACAGGGCACCGGCGCCTCCGAGAGCGAGGCCGACTCCGAAGCGGAGCCCAAGGCCGACTCGCCCGCCGAACCCAAGCCCGCGGCACCCGTCGCCGCCGCCAAGACCGAGGCGCTCACGGCGGCGAAGCCAGCCGCCGCGACGCCGTCCGGGGCCGCGCCCGCGCCCGCGGCGACGAAGGCGGGCGCGACGGAAACGCCGCGAGCCGCGGCGGCGGCGCAACCATCGCCCGCGAGCGGTCTCGACCCGGCCAAGACTCGGGCGCTCGTCAAGAGCCACCTGCCCGAGATCCAGGGCTGCTACGAGCGCGCCAAGATGGACGACGCCGAGCTCAAGGGGCGCATCGTGTTGAGAATCTCCGTTTCGGCCACCGGGACGGTGACGTCGACCGTGGTCGAGAGCTCGTCGCTCCGCTCGAGCGCGGTCGAAAGCTGCGTCGTGGACGCCGTCCAGAGCTGGAAGTTCCCGCCTCCCGTAGGCGGCCCGGCCGTGATCTCGGACCCCTTCACCTTGCGCTAAATGGGGTCCTCGAGAGTCTCGGCGGCGTGCGTGTGGGCGCTCCTCTGCGCGGCGGGCCCGGCCCGCGCCGAGCCCGCGCCGACGACCGAGGCTCCGCCCGTCCCGCCAGCCGCTGTCCCCGCGCCCGTCCCGCCAGCCGCTGCCCCCGCGCCAGTTCCGCCGCCCGCGACGCCGACCGGCCCGACGGTCCAGCGCTTCGAAGCAGACGACGAGACGCCGAGCGCGCCGACGGCGCCGCCCCCCGCGCCGAAGACCGAGACCGCGCCGAAGACCGACGCCGCCGCGATGCCGCTCACGATGGACGAGATGCCCGTGACGGCGACGAGCAACCGCGTCACCGTGAATTTTTTCGGGGATCCCGCCTTCGTCATCGACTCGCAGCACGAGACGACGCCGGGGTTCGTTCTCAATCCCCTCGACTTCCTCATCACGGGGCGCTCGGGGGCGCTCATCGCGATGACGGAGTTCGCGATGGAGCAGATCGAGGGCGTCGTGGGCATCGACATCGAACGTCTGTTCGTCGGGTGGCACGCCGAGCGTTATCAGGTTGACGCCGGACGAACCCACGCCGAGCTCGGCTACTGGAACAACGCCTTCCATCATGGGCGCTGGCTGCAGCTCCCGGTCGAACGTCCCCGCGTCGTCCGCTTCGAGGATGAAGGCGGCATCCTGCCGATCCACTGGGTCGGCGTGACCGGCCATTGGCTGCCCTTGCTTTCGGGAGACCAGCAGATCGAGCTCGCCGCCTCTGTCGGCAACGGCCACGGCGCGATCGTCGACAACATCCTCACGGACGGCGACACCAACGGGTTCAAGGCCCTGCTGGCCAAGCTCGAGGTCAAGGGCGTCGGCGCGCGAGATCTGCGCTTCGGTGTCTCGGCGAGCTACGATCGCATCGGCCCGGAGCCCGCGACGGCGCCCATGGGGGGCTTCGCGCGGCCGGCGCTGCCCGACACCGGCATCCGCGAGCTCATCGCGAACGCGTACGTCGCCTACCGCGGGCCGAACCTGACCTTCATCAGCGAAGCCTACGAGATCCTGCACAGCGCCTCGGGCGCGATGAGCGGGACATGGAACACCTTCGACGCGTTCGCGCTCGCGGGCTATCGCCTCGGTGAGGTGGTTCCCTACGTGCTGGGCGAGTTCCGCCGCACGCCGACGAGCCCGTCCGACCCATTCTTCTTCCCGGATCCCACGCTGCCCTCGGAGATCCTCTTGGACTTCAAGGAATTGACGACCGGCCTGCGCTGGGACCTCACGACCTGGAGCGCGCTCAAGCTCGAGTACCGAGCGACGCTCATCGACGAGACCAACCTGCGCGTCCAGCGCGGCATGCTCGACTGGAGCTTCGGGCTCTGACGAGCGGCCGCCCCGATCCGCTCTGGGTGAGGTGACTCAAGGCTCGTGACGGCCGGCCTTCCCGTCGACGGCGGCGCGCCATGTTCGGCCGAGCGGCGCGCAGCGACGACCGCCTGGCGCGCCTCCTCGGCCGAGCGGCGCGCGTCCTCCGCGTCGATGCGCGCCCGCTCTCGGTAGGCGCGAATGTGCTCGGCGCTCTCGCGCGCGGCCTCTTGGAACCGGCGCAGGTCCTCGCCGAGCTTGCGCGCCTCTTCGGCGCCGCCGCGCAGAGACTCCGCCGTGTGCCGGAGCTCCTCGGCCACCGTGCGGTCGTGCTCGGCGTGCTCGCGCTTCTCCTCCGCGTCGGCCGCTCGATCGCTCTCGTCCACCGGTTTGCTCATCTTCGAAAACCTCTCTTTCAATGGTGATACGGCAGCGGCACAGTCGATCGCGCTTTCTCAATAGAGCCCGTGAACGACGCCGCCGTCGTCGATGTCGAGGCCCAGCGCCGCGGGCTCGCGCGGAAGCCCCGGCATGGTCGTCACCGGTCCAGCGTAGGCGATCAAGAACCCGGCGCCTATCGCCGGCCGGATCTCGCGTATCGAGAGCGTGAACCCCTGCGGACGGCCGCGGCGGCTCGGGTCGTCGGAGAGCGACGCCTGCGTCTTGGCGATGCACACGGGCAATCGCTCGAGCTCCAGCCGATGAATGAGCTGCAGATCCTGAGACGTGCTGCCGACGAAGGCGACATCGGCGGCGCCGTAGAGCCTGCGGCCAATGGCCGCGATCTTCTGCGTGGGTGTGTCCTCGAGCGGGTAAAGGAAGCGCGGCACCGTGGGCCCGCTCTCGACGGCGCGGATGACGGCACGCCCGAGCGCCTCGCAGCCCGCCCCGCCGCCCCCGAACGCGTCGGCGCGCGCGCAGGCGAGCCCCCGGTCGCGACAGAAGGACTCGACCACCGAGAGCTCGTCTTCGGAGTCGGTCGCGAACTGGTTCACGGCGACGACCGGGTCGAAGCCGAAGGCGCGCAGGTTGTCGACGTGCGCGGAGAGATTGGAGAGGCCGCGCCGGAGCGCGGCGACGTCGGGGAGGGCGAGCGCCTCCGCCGAGGCGCCCCCGTGCCACTTGAGCGCGCGGCACGTCGCGACGAGCACGGCGGCGCGCGGCCACACCTCGCCCGTCCGGCACACGATGTCGAAGAACTTCTCGGCGCCGAGGTCGGAGCCGAAACCGGCTTCGGTGACCACGACGTCCGCCTGGGCGAGGCCGAGGCGCGTGGCGACGAGGCTGCTGGCGCCGTGCGCGATGTTGGCGAAGGGGCCGCCGTGAACGAGCGCCGGTCCCCCTTCAATCGTCTGGACCAGGTTCGGCATGAGCGCGTCGCGCAACAAGACCGCCATGGGCCTCACCGCGCCGAGATCGCGCGCGAATACGGGCCGGTCATCGACGTCGAATCCAACGAGCAGGCGCCCGAGGCGCTGCTTGAGGTCGGCGCGGTCGCGCGCGAGGCAGAGTACGGCCATCACCTCAGAGGCGGCGGTGATGTCGAATGCGTCCTCGCGGGCCGGACCGTTCCCGTCGCCGAGCCCCACGACGACGTGGCGAAGGGCGCGATCGTTCATATCGACGCAGCGCCGCCAGAGGACGCGCCGCGGATCGAGGCGGGCAAGCCACGGTGGTGAAGATCGTTGTCCACGAGCGCGGCGAGCAGGTTGTGCGCGGCTCCGACGGCCGCGAGATCACCGGTGAAGTGAAGGTTGATGTCCTCCATGGGCAGGACCTGCGCGCGCCCGCCTCCCGTGCCGCCGCCCTTGATGCCCAACACGGGTCCGAGCGAGGGTTGGCGAAGGGCCGCGACGGCCCGCGTCCCAAGTCTGCGCAGCGCCTCCACGAGGCCGATCGTCACGGTCGTCTTGCCCTCGCCGCTCGGCGTCGGCGTCATCGCCGTGACGAGCACGAGCCGCCCGCCGAGCGCGCCGCCGACGAGCGCCTCGAGGTGGATCTTGGCCTTGTGCCGGCCGATGGTGTCCACGAGCGTCGGCGGGATGCCCAGCTCGCCGGCCACCTCGCCGATCGGCCGCAAGCTCACCGCCTGCGCGACGTCGAGGCTCAGAGAGCTGTGGATGGCGGACACGGGACGTCCAAGCTGCAGAGGTCGTGCCAGTCCGAGCGCGGTCCCAGCCCCGCGGCGCGCCCACTAGCAACCAAGCGCCCGCCGACCCACAATGCGGTCCATGGAACCCAAGGCTCGTCTCGACGATCTCCTCGTGAGCGACGGGCGGTCGCGGCGCCGGGCCCTGCTCGGCGCGGCTTCGGCCGTCAGTCTGACGATCATCGGCGCCGGCGCGCACGCGGCGTCGCGCGCGAAGGGGGATGCCAAGAAGAAAGACGAGGTGCAGGGAACCGAAGAGGACGTCGGCCCGGGAGAGGACCTGATGCGCGAGCACGGCGTGCTGCGCCGAACGCTCCTCGTCTATGGAGAGGTCGGGCGTCGTCTCGAGTTGGGCGCGGACTTCGACGTCGACGCCCTGCAGAAGAGCGCCCAGCTGATCCGCACGTTCGTCGAGGACTATCATGAGCGGCAGGAGGAGGAGATGGTCTTCCCGCGCTTCGAGCGCGCCCACAAGCTCGTGGACCTCGTGAGTGTCCTGCGGGCGCAGCACCAGGCCGGTCGAAAGGTGACGGAGCGCGTGCAGAGCCTCGCGGTGGCCGCAGCCACCAAGGATCCGGCGCAGCGACGCCAACTCCGCGCGCTGCTCCTCTCGTTCATCCGCATGTACGAGCCCCACGCCTCGCGCGAGGACACTGTCCTCTTCCCGGCGCTGCACGACCTCGTGAGCCGGTCGGAGTACGACGCCCTCGGCGAGCACTTCGAGCGCCGCGAGCACCACGTCTTCGGCGAGGACGGCTTCGAGCGCGCCGTCGCGCAGATCGACGCCATCGAGAAGAGCCTCGGAATCGAGAACCTCGCGCAGTTCACGCCGGTCGCGTGAGCGCCCGCGACCCGAGGCGACCGGCCGAGCCCGCGGCACCTTCGTCGTTGATCGAGCTGGCCATTCTGTTCTCGACGTTGGGGGCGACGGCCTTCGGCGGGCCGGCGGCGCACATCGCCATGATGCGCGACGAGGTGGTGCTGCGCCGCCGGTGGCTGAGCGAAGAGCGGTTCCTGGACTTGCTCGGCGCGGTGAACCTCATCCCGGGCCCCAACTCGACCGAGCTCGCGATCCACATCGGGTGGCAGCGGCGGCGGTGGGCAGGCCTCTTCGTCGCGGGCGCGTGCTTCATCGCGCCCGCCATGCTCGCCACGGGTGCGCTCGCGTGGGCCTACGTGCGGTTCGGGCAGCTGCCCGCCACGTCATGGCTGCTCTGGGGCATCAAGCCGGTCATCCTCGCCATCGTGGTGCGCGCGCTGTGGGGCCTCGCGCCGACCGCCGCGCGCTCTTGGCCATTGCGCGCGGTGGGCTGCGCCTCGGTCGTAGCCGCGGCGGTCGGCGTCAACGAGCTGGCGATTCTCGCCGGCGCGGGCGTCCTCGTCGTCGCTCTCCAACGAAAGCCGGCGGCCGAGGGCGGGCTCTTGCGGCAGCTCCTGCCCGTCGGCTCCGCGGCGGCCGGCGCCACGGCAATGTCCTCGCTCACCTTGCCCGGGTTGTTCTGGGTGTTCTTCAAGATCGGCTCGGTGCTCTTCGGGAGCGGGTACGTGCTGCTCGCGTTCTTGCGCACAGAGCTCGTACAGCGATTGCACTGGCTCACGGAGGCGCAGCTCATCGACGCCGTCGCGGCTGGTCAGGTGACGCCTGGGCCCGTGTTCACGACGGCGACGTTCGTGGGCTACCTCCTGGCGGGGCCGCGCGGTGCGCTCGTCGCGACTGCGGGGATCTTCCTGCCCGCGTTCATCTTCGTGGCGCTAAGCGGCCCCCTCGTTCCGCGCCTCCGAGCCTCGAGGACGGCGGGAGCGTTTCTCGACGGCGTCAACGTGGCGTCGCTGGCGCTCATGGCGGCGGTCACGGCCCAGCTCGGGCGCGCCACTCTCGTGGATCCGGCGACGGTGCTGCTGGGGCTCGTCTCGCTGGCCCTCCTCCTCCGCTTCGCGCTCAACTCCACGTGGCTCGTCCTCGGCGGCGCGGCCTTTGGCCTCGCCGCCCACGCGCTCGCAATCGCGCGCTGACAGGTACGAGGCCGCGCCGCGGCCGCAAAGTCTGCGCGGGCGCGAAGGAAGGACGCAAATTTTGTCGCTGGCCCGCGCGTGAACGCGAGTGGTCGCCGCGGTGGCGGGACGCCATGGGCTCTGCGGTACGCCCCTTGCTTTGCTCTCCCCCGAAAGCTCAAATTGAGACATCATCGATTCAGCGTCGCGAATCCTCCAGGCCTGCGCGGCGCGCTCGCCGCGGCTCTCGTCCTCGTGTTACTGACGCTGCCGGCCCGGCGCGCGGAGGCGTACCCTTGGATGATCAAGAACGGGTACACGGGGTGCGCCTCCTGCCACGTCGATCCCTCGGGCGGAGGCCTCCTCAACGAGCTCGGCCGGTCCGAGGCCACCGACTCCCTGCGCTCGCACTACGGCAGCGAGCCGGCCCCGATCGAGCCCGTGCTCGGGCTCGTCAAGACTCCAGAGTGGCTCCTCACGGGGGGCAGCCTCCGCGTCATGAGCCTTTTCATGAAGACCGACGGCGCGCCGCTAATGAGCAGCACGATCTTGATGCAAGCCGATCTGCGCGCCGGCATCGAAGCGGGCCACTGGCGCGCCGCCGGCAGCCTCGGCTTCATCCAGAATGGAAACTCTCCCGCCGCGGTCGTCGGCAATCTGGTCGCGCGCGAGTATTGGCTCGGGTATGCGCTCGCGAGCGACACGATCTTGGTGCGCGCGGGGCGGCTCAACGTGCCCTTCGGCATTCGCTCGATCGAGCACACGCTCTTCGTGCGCGCCGCGACGCGCACTGATTTGAATGACACTCAACAACATGGCGTCGCGTTCGCGTTTCGAGGCCACGGTCTCCGCGGCGAGCTCGAGGCCATCGCCGGCAACTACCAGGCCAGCCCAGACGCCTTCCGAGAGCGTGGCTACAGCGGCTACGTCGAGTGGAACCCCGTGGGCCGCTACGTCGTGGGCGCGAGCAGCCTCGTGACCCACGTCGCCGAGGACGTCTATTTTCGCGCCGCCAACACGCGCCAGGCTCACGGCCTCCTCGTGCGCGCGGCGCCCTTCCAGCCGCTCGCGGTGCTGGCGGAGGCGGATTACGTGACCCAGGCGCCGATGGGTCTCGCGCGCTGGAACGGGCTCGCGACGATGTTGCAGCTCGACCTCGAGCCCTGGCAGGGGCTGCACGTCATCGGAACCGGTGAGACCTACGCCTCGGGCCAACCCGGGACGCCGACCTCCTGGGGTGCCTGGGGCGGCTTGGGTTGGTTCGTCTGGTCCCACGTCGACGTGCGCTTCGACTACATGCACCGCGCGGAGGCCTACGGAATGGTCCGTGTGCCCGTCGACGCGTTCATGGGGCAGCTCCACGTCTTCCTGTGAGGTTCCCTATGCGCGTCCACAGAGTCTTGGTCTTCGTCGCCGTCGTCTTCATCTTGGCCCTCGCACCGCGGCCGGCGCGCGCGAAGTCGGAATTCGTGCGCATCATGTCGATGCACCTCGGCCTTTCGTACGACCCACCCTGCCGCGTCTGCCACATCCAGGGGACGACGGGAGCCGGCAGCGTGCAGACTCCATTCGGCGTCTCGATGCTGGGCCACGGCATGACGTCGTCGCAGGCAACCGTGTCGCCCGCGCTCGACGCCATGGACCGCGACAGGACCGACAGCGACGGAGACGGGATCTCGGACGTCGACGAGCTGCGCGCGAACACCGATCCGAACACGGCCGTCGACGTTCCCCTCGGCTCCGCCGAGCCGAAGTACGGGTGCTCAGTCGACCCTGGGTGGGCCCGACACGATCCGGCCGCCCGCACGCTCATCGGCCTCGGTGCGGCGATCGTGCTCGCGCCGCGACGGGCCCGCCGCCGCCGAGGCTGAGCGGCGTCGGCCCGCGGCGCGACGCAGGCCTTGCGCGGCGACGGCGATCGCGCGCAAGCGTTGCGCGAAACCCGCGCCGCAGGCGCGCGGAGATCGTGGCACGGCGCTCGCACGAGACGACACCATGAACGAACGGGCCCTCCCGACCCGCCTCGGAGTTTTTTACCTCGTCGTCTCTCGCCCTCAGCGGGGCCTCTCGAGGCGCGCGCGTCGATGACGCCGCCGGCCGGTCCACCGGCGGCGACGGCCGCTGGCGGCGTCGCGCCGCCGGGCGGGGGGGCGCGGCCGCGCGTGACTCCGCTCGCGCTCGTCCTGCGTCTGTTCGCCGACGTCCGGGCCGAGGAGGCGGGCACCGTCCTCCTCCTGTCGCTGAACGTGTTCCTGCTGCTGACGGCGTACTACTTGCTGAAGGTGGCGCGCGAGCCGCTCATCCTTCTGCACGGCGGCGCCGAGGTAAAGAGCTACGCCTCCGTGGGTCAATCGATCCTGCTCGTCTTCGTCGCGAGCGCTTACGGCTGGCTGGCGGCGCGCTTCGGCCGCACGACCCTCATCACAGCGGTGACACTGTTCTTCGCCGCCGACCTGCTCGTCTTCTGGGCGCTGGGCACCCACGGCGTCCAATTGGGCGTCCCTTTCTTTTTGTGGGTGGGCATCTTCAATCTCGTGACGATCGCGCAGTTCTGGAGCTTCGCGGCTGACGTCTACACCGAGGAGCAAGGCAAGCGGCTGTTCCCCATCGTCGGGATGGGAAGCTCAGTGGGCGCAGTGTCGGGCGCCATGATCGCGAGGCCGCTCGTGAGACACGGCTCGCCGTTCTCGTTGATGCTCGTGGCCGCGGCGATCCTCGTCGTGGCGCTCGCGTTGACCCACGCCATCGATCGCCGCCAGGCCGGCCCCGCCGCCCGCGCGGGCGCCGCCCCAGACGCCCCCTTGGGCCGCGGCAACGCGTTCGAGCTCGTGCTTCGGGATCGCTATCTCCTGCTCATCGCGGTGCTCATTTTCATCCTCAACACCGTCACGAAGACGGGCGACTACGTGCTCGATCGCATGCTCGTCGCGCAGGCGCCCGTCGAGGCGCACGCGCTCGGCATCAACGCCTCCGCGTACATCGGCCAGTTCAAGGCGCGCTACTTCGAATGGATCAACATCCTGGGCGTCGTCCTGCAGTCGTTCTTCGTGTCGCGGATCATCAAGTACGTTGGCGTGCGCGTGGCGTTGATCCTGATCCCCCTGGCCTCGCTCGGCGGCTACGGCGTGGCGCTCGCGAGCCCCATCATCGGCGTCCTCTTCGTGGGACGCGTCATGGAGAGCAGCCTCGACTACTCGTTGTCGAACACGACGCGCCAGGCCCTGTGGCTCGTGACCTCGCGCGAGGCGAAGTACAAGGCCAAACAGGTCATCGACACCTTCGTGGTGCGCGCCGGTGACGCCGTCTCCGCG
>DATKFB010000535.1:0-12102 GCA_035544435.1 Polyangia bacterium | reverse complement strand
TTCCGCATCTGCTCGAGCATGGAAAAGGCCTCCTGACAAATTCGACGAACGTCGAGGTAACGATGGCTCGGGGAACTGTTGGGACCACCACGGTCCCAGGGGCGTGTGAAAGGCCCCAAATGCGGGCGAAATCTATCACATACGGCTGGGGTGCCCTATCGGACAGGGCGGATGTGTGTTACAAAACTTCATCTCGCCTGCGGGGTCCTCACCGGGGGTACCAATTGGACCGAGTCGGCTGCACAACACATGCTCCTTGATTGGGTCTACGGGCTTTTCTCGAACGACCTCGCCATCGATCTCGGTACGGCGAACACGCTGACGTTTGTCCGGGGTAAGGGCATCGTCTCGAACGAGCCCTCGGTCGTCGCGGTCCAGCGCGCCGGGAACGGCACGAAGAAGGTGCTGGCCGTCGGCAAGGAGGCCAAGGAGATGCTGGGCCGCACGCCCGGCAACATCGTGGCCGTGCGCCCCATGAAGGACGGCGTCATCGCCGACTTCGAGGTCACCGAGGCCATGCTGCGCTACTTCATCACGAAGGTTCACAACCGGCGCACGCTCGTCAAGCCGCGCATCATCATCGGCGTGCCCTCGGGCATCACCGAGGTCGAAAAGCGCGCCGTGCGCGACTCGGCGCTCGCCGCGGGCGCGCGCGAGGTCTACCTCATCGAGGAGCCCATGGCGGCCGCCATCGGCGCGGGCCTTCCCGTGACCGAGCCGTCGGGCAACATGATCGTCGACATCGGCGGGGGCACGACCGAGGTCGCCGTGATCTCGCTGGCCGGCATTGTCGTCGCGAAGTCGATCCGCGTCGCGGGCGACAAGATGGACGAGGCGATCGTCGCGTACATCAAGCGCAAGTACAACCTGCTCGTCGGTGAGCGCACAGCCGAGATCATCAAGAAGCAAATCGGCAACGCCTACGCGACCGACGAGGTCACGACGATGGAGATCAAGGGCCGCGACCTCGTCGCGGGCGTGCCCAAGACGCTCGTCATGAACAGCGACGAGGTGCGCGAGGCCCTGTCGGAGCCGGTCAACCAGATCGTCGACGCCGTCCGCTCGGTGCTCGAGCGCACGCCGCCCGAGCTGGCGGCCGACATCGTCGACCGCGGCATCGTGCTCACGGGCGGGGGCGCGCAGCTGCGCAACCTCGACGTCATGCTCCGCGAGGAGACGGGCCTGCCCGTCATGGTGTCCGACTCGCCCGAGTGCGCCGTCGTGCTCGGCACGGGCCGCGCGCTCGACGAGCTCGGGCTCTTGCGAGAAGTGGCGTTGCAGTAGGCCCCAGGCCGGGTCAGAGTCGCCAGCGGCGAGCTGGAGTCGGATGGAAACCGCATGACGTCGAGCAGCAAGCGCGTGCGCGAGGGCGCGGTCGTCGCGGGGACCTTGCTCTTCGCGATCGTCGCGCTGCGCATGAGCGCCAGGAGCCCCGGCGAGCTGTCGGCGCTCGACCGCGGCATCTTGCGCCTCGTCTCGCCCTCGCAGTCGGCGATGTCCTACGTCGCGCGGGGCATCGCCAACGTCGCGGGTCGGTTCGTCGAGCTCGCGCACGCGCGTGCCGAGAACCACGAGCTCGCCAAAGAGAACGCGCGCCTGCGCGCCGAGGTCGCCGGGCTGCGCCGCCTCGCCGACGAGAGCGCTCGCTACCAGCGCTTGCTGGGGCTGCGCGACCAGACACCAGCCGAGACGATCGCGGCGCGCATCATCGCCATCGACGCCTCGCCGTACTTCCGCGTCGCGCGCGTCGAGCTCGACCGCGGCGAGGGCGCCATCAAGCGCGGCATGCCCGTGCTCACGCCCGAGGGCGTCGTCGGGCGCATCGGCCACGTCTCGGGCCCGACCTCGGACATCATGCTGCTCGTCGATCCTCGCTCCGCGATCGACGTCGTCGTGCCGCGCACGGGCGGGCGCGGCATCCTGCGCGGCAAGTCCGGCGAGAACGGCTACCGCTGCAGCATCGAATACCTCACGCGCGGCAACCCGGCGCAGGTCGGCGACAAGGTCGTCACGAGCGGTCTCGGCGGCGCCTTCCCGCGAGATCTGGCGGTGGGGCACATCACGGCCGTCCTGCCGGGCGCGGTCGGCCTCTTCCAGGAGGTCGAGGTCACGCCCGACGTCGACTTCGCGCGGCTCTCCGAGGTGCTCGTCGTCGCCGCGCCGCCGCCCGCGCTCGATCCCGACGCAGGGACTCACCGCTCGAACGCCACGCCCGCGCGCGGCCCCATGATCTATCGATGACTCGCGCATGAGATCCGCCGTCACATTGGTCGTCGCCTATCTGCTGCTCATCTTGCAGTCGACGGTGCTCGAGCTCGTGCCCGTGCGCATGGCGGCGCCCAGCCTGGGGCTGCTCGTCGTCATGCACGTCGGGCTCTCGGGCAAGTGGAGCGTCTCGTCGGCGGCCATCGTCGCCTTCGCGACGGGCTACCTGCTCGACCTCGTCTCGGGGGCGCCGCAGGGCGTGCACGCCTTCGTCTTCGTCCTCATGGCGGTCTTCGCGCGCGCCCTCTCGGTGCGCGTGGCGGTCACGGGGATCGTCATGGCGGCGGCCGCCTCCTTCGTCGCGAGCCTGCTCGCGGCGTTCCTCATCGTCGTCGTGCGCGCGCAGGTCGCGCCCGAGGGCGGCTACGGCGGCCTGCGCCAGGCGCCCGTCGAGGCGTTGCTCACGGCGTTCGCCGGCCCCTTCGTGCTCGGGCTTCTGCGCCGCATCGACGGCAAGATCGACACGGTTCGCTCCCGCGTCGGCCTCTCTCGCGGGCCGCGCACGCTCGGTGACGGCATGTCCTTGCGATGATGGAAATAGCTGGGCAGGACGCCGAGCTCCCGGAGATGCGGCGGCGGGCGAAGTTCTTCGCTCTCATCACGCTCGTGGTCTTCGGCGCCATCGCCGGCCGCCTCTTCTACCTGCAGGTCGTCGAGGGGGACAGCTTCTACCGGCTCACGTCGGACAGCATCGTGCGAACGGAGATCCTGCCTGCCGTGCGCGGGCAGATTCGCGATCGCAAGGGCCGCGTGCTCGCGACGGTGCGGCCGTCGTACAACCTCTACGTCACGCCGCGTCTGCTGACGTCCGAGGCCTTCGCGCGCCTGCGCATGACGCTGGGCATGAACGGCGACGAGGCCATGGACGTGTGGGAGCGCGTCCAGGGCACGGCGGCGGGCGACGCGGCGCCGTCGGCGCGCGAGAAGGAGCGCCCGGTGTTGCTCTCCGAGGACATCTCCCGCGAGGCCATGGCCGCCATAGAGACGGGGCTCGACATCCCCGGCATCAAGATCGTGTCCGTCCCGCGCCGGTCGTATCCGCAGGGCGCGCTCGCGGCGCACGTGCTCGGGTTCATGAACGAGGTCTCGGCAGACGAGCTTCGCGCCAAGAAGGACGAGGGCTACCGCGCCGGCGATCTCATCGGGCGCACGGGCATCGAGCGCCAGTGGGAAGGCTACCTGCGCGGGCGCGCCGGCTTCCAGAAGATCGTCGTCGACCGGCGCGGCCTGCCGAAGCCCGACATCCACGAGATCACGGACGGCCCGACGTCGCAGCCCGCCGTGCCCGGCAATCACGTCGTGCTCACGCTCGACGCCGACGTGCAGCGCCTCACGGAGCGCGCGCTGCGCGGCGCCTCGGCGGCGGCGGCCGTCGTGCTCGACGTCGACACGGGCCGCGTGCTCGCCATGGTGTCGAAGCCGGGGTTCGATCCCAACGAGATGTCGGGGCACCTCACGCCCGACGCCGAGCAGCGCATCCTCACGGACCGCTTCCACCCGCTGCGCGACAAGACGCTCACGGAGACCTACTTTCCGGGCTCTACGTTCAAGGCGGTCTCGGCGCTCGCGGCGCTCGAGGACCAGCTCGTGACGCCCGAGGAGCGCACGAAGTGCCACGGCTACTACGAGATCGGCCGCCGCCGCTTCCGCTGCACGAAGACGCACGGCGTGGTCGCCCTTTACGACGCCATCGTGCAGAGCTGCAACGTCTACTTCTACGAGCTCGGCGCGCGGCCCGGCATGATGGACCGGCTCGCGAAGTACGCCGCCGATCTCGGCCTCGGCGCGCCCACGGGCATCGGCATCAACGGCGAAGAGGGCGGCTTCGTACCCACGGAGGCCTGGTACCGCGAGCAGAAGCGCGAGAACCCCAAGAGCGAGGGCTTCCAGGTCGGGCACGCGCTCAACGCCGTCATCGGGCAGGGCTCGACGCGCGTGACGCTCGTGCAGATGGCGGCGCTCTACGCCGCCATCGCGAACGGCGGAAAGCTCTGGCTGCCGCAGATCGTCGACCACGTCGAGGCGCCCGACGGGCAGATCCTCGAGGAGTTCCCGCCGCGCGTGCGGCGCGAGATCGCGGTCTCGCCCGAGAACCTGGCCTTCGTGCGCCAGGCGCTCGTGGGCGTCGTCAACGAGCCCAAGGGCACGGCCTTCAAGGTGCGCTCCAAGGACATCGAGATCGCGGGCAAGACCGGGACGGCGCAGGTGCACGGGCGGCACGCGGACTCGGAGGGCAGCTACGAGGGCACCGAGCACGCCTGGTTCGTGGGGTTCGCGCCCGCGGGGCGGCCGCGCATCGCGCTCGCCGTGCTCGTCGAGCACGGCGGCCACGGCGGCGAGGTCGCGGCGCCGCTCGCCGTCGAGATTGTCAACAACTACTTCGACACCGTGGCGCCCGCCGACAAGAACGCGCCGCACCTGGGCCTGCCCCGCCGACGCGGCGGCATCGTGCCCATGGGCGACGAGGCGAGCGCGCCCGCCCCGCCGCGCAAGCCCCGCGTCGCCGAGCCCGACGAGGCGAGCGCGCCCGCGGCCGTCGCGCCCGCGGCGCCCGCGCCAGTTGTGCCCGTCGCGCCGGCGGCCGTCGCGCCCGCGGCGCCGGCCGACGCTCCTGCGAAGCCCACGGCCGGCGCGCCCGCGAAGCCCAGGGCGGCGCGCCTGAAGCCTGCGCCCCTCGGCGAAGCGCCCCCGATGAGGCTCGACTTCTCCGTGCCCGACAAGCCCGAGCCGCCCCCGGCCGAGGAAGCCCACTGATGCGCATCGTTGTCGTCATCGAAGTGCAGGAGATGAGGCGCTGATGCGCATCGTCTCCTGGCGCAAGGTCCGGTTCAGGTTCGACTGGACGCTGACGCTGTCGGCGGCGGCGATAGCGGCGCTGGGGCTGCTCAACCTTTGGAGCGCCGTCCACGATCGGGAGTCGCACCTCTTCACGCAGCAGGTCTCCTGGCTCGCGCTCGGGGCCGCGATCTTCGTGGGAGTCGCCACGCTCGACTACCGCCTCATTAGCCGCCTCTCTTACGTCTTCTACGGGACGGGCCTGGCGCTGCTCGTGGGCGTGCTCGCCTTCGGCAAGATGGTGGGCGGCGGCCGGCGCTGGTTCGACCTCGGACCGCTCCACGTCCAGCCGTCGGAGATCATGCAGGTGCTCACGGTGCTCGCGCTCGGCAAGTACCTCAACGACTCGCCCGCGCTCGAGGGTCGCTCCTGGCGCCACCTCGCGATTCCCGTGCTCATCGTGAGCCTGCCCGCGTCGCTCATCGCCAAGCAGCCGGACTTCGGGACCGCCTTCCTCATTCTCGCGATCTTCTTCACGATCATGCTGACGGCGCGCCTCAAGGTGAAGACGCTCGCCGCCATCGTCGGCATGGCCGTCATCGCGGCCTTCCCCGTCTACCAGCACCTCTTGCACGAGTACCAGCGCAAGCGCGTCGAGGCCTTCTTCAACCCGACGTCCGAGGGCGCGTACCAGACGCGCCAGGCGCTCAACGCCATCGGCTCGGGGCGCTTCCTCGGCAAGGGCTTCATGCACGGCACGCAGATCCGCCTGCGTCACTTCCCGGCGCTGTGGACCGACTTCCCGTTCGCCGTGTGGGCCGAGGAGTGGGGCTTCCTCGGCTGCATGGTCGTGCTGCTCCTCTACACGTTCCTCATCCTGTGGGTGCTCAAGATCGCGAGCGAGGCGCGCGACCGCTTCGGCGCCACCGTGTGCGTGGGCGTCGCCGCCATGCTCTTCTGGCATGTCGCCATTAACATCGGCATGGTGACCGGCATCCTGCCCGTCGTGGGCGTGACTCTGCCCCTCATCAGCTACGGCGGCTCGAGCCTCCTCACGACGATGGTCGCCCTCGGCATCGTCATGAACGTCAGCGTCCGAAGGTTCGCGTACTGACGAGACTTTCAGCTGGGCGGTCGGGACGCACTTTGACAAAGGTAGCTACGAGGAGCTACCTTTGTGACATGCGCTCCGTCGGGGTGAAGGTGCTCAAAAACAAGCTCAGCGAATATCTGCGGCTCGCCAGTGGCGGCGAGACCGTGCTCGTGACCGATCGCGACCGGGTGGTTGCCGAGCTGATTCCGCCGCGTGAAGGTCGCAGCGTGCCGGTCGCCGACGCGTTCCTCGCTGAGGCAGTCCGCCAAGGGTGGTTGACAGCTCCAGCGCTGCGTGCCGATCGCCCGCCTCCTCGGTTGCCGGTCGTGTCCGCCGCAAAGCTCTTGGCGGAGCTGGCGGACGACCGGGCCGAACGATGATCTATCTCGACACCTCGGTCGCCCTGGCGCATCTGCTCGCCGAGGATCGCCATCCCCCGGACCAACTGTGGACCGAGGTTCTGGTGTCCAGCCGCCTCATCGAATACGAGCTTTGGCACCGCCTCCGCGCCCGCGGCTTGGCGGGCAGTCACGGGGCCGCGGCGCGGACGCTCCTCGGGCACTTGGCCATCATCGAGTTGTCCCCCACAGTCCTGACCCGTGCGCTGGAGCCATTTCCGGTTCCGGTACGCACACTGGATGCTCTCCATCTGGCTTCAGCGGATTTCTTGCGTGGTCAACGACAGACGGTGGAGATCGCTTCGTACGACGACCGAATTTCGGCGGCGGCGCGAAAAATGGGCTTTGCCGTCGCAAGAAGCAGTGGATGACGAGCATCCACGCTCGAATGTAGCGAACCATCCGCGCTGGCCGGTCGGAGAGAATTCTGTGCCCCTACTTTCATAAGGGGGGAGCCACTGAGATGACCGCATCGGGCTTCCCGACGAGCGGGCGTGCACATCCATCGGCCAGGGGCGGCTCCCTAGTGCGATCTTGTAGGGAAAAGAATCTCTCTCCGGTATCGAACCGCGCAGAAGGTTCGAGATCCAGGATGGCAGAGCGCGCCCGTCGGTCAAGGGCGATCGTCGCAGCGCTGTCGCGCATCATATGCGGCAGGAAGCTGCCTCTGCTTGACAACTGGAAGAGACCAAGGACTCGCCTCAGGATCAGAATATGAAGGTTGTCGCCAAGGTCTCGATGGGCCGAATGCGGGCTTCGAGGACGTCGCGCTCCTCGGCGGGAATCCAGCGCAGTTACCTGCCGCCAGGGTGGAAGGCGCCGACCGTGGAGCAGATGCATGCAGGGATCGCGCGTCACTTCGGCGCATCCCGAAATGGTCTTGCACCTTCGCGGTGAGGCGTGTCGCTCGCCGAACCGCCGTGTCGTCTGCGACCTGGCGAATGTGAATCAGACGCCCCACTCGTGAGCCGCGGGCCGCCTGCCCCCCGTTTCGCGGCGGGATGATCGCAGCGAATCCATGGCACGGCCGTTGCTCGACGACAGCGGGCATGAGTCCACCGCTTCGCTTGGTCCTCCCGATCGTGATCGCCGTCGTCGCTTCGGTCGCGGGGTGCGCGATGCCCGCGCCCATCGTGCGGCTCGAGCCGCGGTCGGCGAACAGCGTCGTGTGGGTCTCGGGACGCGCCGTCCTCGAGAAGGAGCGCGCGGGCGTCCGCGTCGCCGCGGCCTTCGAGCACCAGGAGGGCAACAGCCTCGGCGTGCGCCTCGAGATCGAAAACCAGACGGAGGCGCCCATCGAGGTCAGCCCGGACGATGTCACCTTCATGCTTTGCCCGAGTCTCGACAACCAGACCTGCACCGGCTCGTGGGCCGTCGTCGATCCGGAGCAGGTGCTCGACGGGCTCGACCAACACCAGTCCCGCGCGGTGGCCGACGCGGCGAACACGGAGGCGCTCGATACGTCGCTCGTGCTGCTGAGCGCCGTCAGCGACATCGCCGCGATCGGGACCGGGCACGCGAACCGCTCGACGGGGGTCGCCACGGCGACGCTCGCCGCCGACGGGGAGGCAGATGCGGCGCACGCGAAGGACGACCTTTCGTCGGTCGCGAGCCAGCGCGAGCTGTGGTCCAACGTCGCGTTCCGCCGGAGCACGCTGACGCCGGCCCGCGGGGCCGCGGGGCTCGTCTTCTTGCCCATCGACCTCAAGGCGCGTTACGTGTGGCTCCACGTTCGCGCGGGCGGTCAGCTCTTCACGTTCGGATTCAAACAGACGGTCAGGAAGGTCGAGCCCTTCGGTGAAGCGCGCGCGTCGCGCTAGGACTTGCGCGCGAGGTCGTGCTTGGGCGTCGTGCCGTGGGGCGGGCCCGCGGGGACGACGCCGCCGTCGGCCGGCGTCTGCGCCTCTCCCTCGACCTTCTCGCGCCACATGGCGCCGACGCCGCCCTGCGTGGCGATCGACAGCGTGCCGCGCGACATGAGCTCTTCCTTGTCGAGGATGGCGTCCACGCGCCGATAGGTGGGCTTGGCGTGGTCGAGCGTGTCCATGCGGATGGCGTCGCACGGGCAGGCCTCGGCGCACAGGCCGCACACCACGCATCGCAACTCGTCGATCTCGAAGATCCGCGGGCGCTTCTCGATCGTGCCGTCGGGCGCCTCCTCGGGGACGATCGTGATGCAGTGGGCGGGGCAGACCGTCGGGCACATCATACAGGCGACGCAGCGGACCTGGCCGTCTTCGCGCAGCATGAGGCGGTGCAGACCGCGGTGCCGCTCCGGGTACGCCTTCTTCTGCTCGGGGTACTCGATGGTCTGGATCTCCGACTTCTTGCGCTGACCGGTGACGTTGAGCGCGAAGTTCGACATGAAGTGGCGGAAGGTCACGCCCAGGCCCTCGGCGATCGCGGGCAGGTACATCTGCTGCGAGAGGCTGCCCGGTCGGTTGACGACCTTGACGGTGACGGTGCCTTTGCCTTCGGCGGCCATGGGGTCCCTTCTTGCTTGTTCCGAGCTTATTTGGCCTGCGCCCACAGGATGATGAGCGCCGTCGCGACTACGTTCGCGATCGACACCGGCAGCAGGCGCTGCCAGCCGAGCCGCATGAGCTGATCCGAGCGGAAGCGCGGCAGCGACCAGCGGATGAGGAGCTGGAACGAGCAGAAGGCGAAGACCTTCACCGTCCACAGCGCGAACATGGCGAGCACAAACGCGATGTTCGGCAGGTGCGCCGCGAGGAAGCCGTCGATGGTGCCGCCCCAGTGCCAGCCGCCGAAGAAGAGGCTGATCATGATGCCGCTCGAGACGACGATCTCGAGGAATTCGCCCAGGAAGAACATGCCGAAGCGCAGGCCCGAGTATTCGACGAAGTAGCCGATGATCTCGGGCTCGCCCTCGGGGATGTCGAAGGGCGTGCGCTTCGTCTCGGCGATCGCCGCCGTGAGGAACAGCACGAACCCGAGCGGCTGCGAGAAGATGCCCCAGCTGTGCGAGAGGTTCGACCAATCGAGGAAGGTCTCCTGCTGGCCCACGATGGCGCCCGGCTCGAGCGTGCCGAACACGAGGAACGAGCCGAGCACTGCCATGCCCATCGTGACCTCGTACGACATCATCTGCGAGCTGGCGCGCAGGCCGCCCATCATCGACCACTTGTTGTGCGAGGCCCACCCGGCCAGCGTCGCGCCGTAGACCGACAGCGACGAGATCGCGAAGTAGAAGAGCAGGCCGACGTCGAGGCGCGCGATCTGCAGCGGCACCGGGTGCTCGCAGACGCCGTCGACGATCTTCTTCGTCAGCTGGCCCCAGCACAGCGACGGGCCGAACGGGATGATCGCCGAGACGATGAGCGCGGGCGCCATGGCCATGACGGGCGCCCACATGAACAGGAACTTGTGCGCCTTGCCCGGGACGTAGTCCTCCTTGAATAGGAACTTCAGCGCGTCGGCCAGGAAGTGCGTGATGCCCCAGGCCTTGAACGGCCCGATGTTCGCGCGGTTGGGTCCGAGCCGGTCCTGCATCATGGCCGACTGCCGCCGCTCGAGCCACGTCAAGATCGAGGCGAGCGGCATGAGGAAGCCCAGGATCATGAAGACGATCTTCACGACCGCGGCGAGGATGTTGAATCCGAGAGAACCGTAGGGCATTGGCGGCGTTCTATCCTCGAGAGTTGGCGAAGCGGAGCTGCAGCGGCCGCACGGCGCGGCCCCACTCGGCGTCCTTCATGAAGGGGAGCTTGGCCGAGGCCTCGGCGAAGACGGCCTTGGCGGTCTGAAAGTCCATCGTCGCGCCCAACTTGCGCGCGAGATGCGAGAGGATGTCCCAGCCCGGCAGCGCATCGCCCGCGGGCGGCAGCGCGGCGTGGGCGCGCTGGACCATGCCGAGCTTGTTCGTGAAGGTGCCATCGAGCTCGGCCCAACCCGCGAGCGGCAGCGCGACGTGGGCCGCCTTCGTGACGGCGTTCTTGTGCGTCGAGAGCACGACGAGCGCCTCGAGGCGATCGAGCGGCATGGTCGCCGAGGCCGTGTCACCGACGAGGACGCCCTCCGTGCCCACGACGATGAGCGCGCCGAGCGCGCCGGCCTTCAGGTCGTTCGCGAGATCGAGCAGCGTCTTGAGGCGCCCCGCGCCGATGGCGAAGGCGCCCGCCGTGTTCGGGTTCTTGTCGGCCGAGACGAGGATCTGGTCGCTCCAGCCCTGGTCGCGGCCCGCGAGGTACGCCCGGCCCACGCCGAGATGATCGAACGCCAGCTTGGCGAGCGCGTACAGATCCTCGTTCGGGCTCGTGGCGTTGAACACGACCCCGAGTCGGCCGGGGCCCTGATCGATGACTGTCCGCAAGCGGCGCGTGGCGTCCTCCAAGGCCCGATCCCACTCGACGGCGGCGCCGTCGGACATGGGGGCGGCGAGGCGCTCGGCGTGAACCGCCTTGTAGGTCAGGCGGCCCTCGTCGCACATCCAGTGCTTGTTGACCTTCTCGTTGACGCGCGGGACGAGCCGGTAGAGGCGCCCGCGCGACGAGTGAATGTCGATGTTGCAGCCGGTCGCGCAGCCCGTGCAGACGGACGGCGTCGCGTAGAGCTCCCACGCGCGCATCGCGAAGCGGAAGTCCTTCGAGGTGAGCGCACCCACGGGGCAGACGTCGACCGTGTTGAGCGAGTAGGGGTTGTCGAGCTTGTGGCCGGGCGCCGTGCCGAGCAGCTCGTGGTCCCCGCGCTTCGACATCTCGAGCTGGTGCACGCCGGCGACCTCGTCGCACACGCGGATGCAGCGCGTGCACAGGATGCAGCGCTCCTGGTCGAGGACGATCGTGGGGCCGAGATCGACGACCTTGTCCTTCTTGACCTTGATGCCGTCATTGCGCGCGAGCTTGCCGTCCCAGTCGAAGTAATGCTTCTGCAGCATGCACTCGCCCGCCTTGTCGCAGATCGGGCAGTCGATGGGGTGGTTGACGAGCGTGAACTCGAGCATCTGCCGGCGCACGTCGAGCACGCGCGGCGAGGCCGTCGTGACCTCCATCTTGTCGGCGACGGGCGTGTAGCAGGAGGGCACGGGCTTGGCCTGGCCCTTGACGTCGACGAGGCACTGCCGGCACACGGCGGGCGAAGACAGGCCGGGGTGGTAGCAAAAGAACGGCACGTTCGCGCCCACCGCGTTGCAGGCCTCGAGCAGGTTCGTGCCCTTCGCCACCTGCTGCGTCTTGCCGTCGATCGTGACGGTCACGGTTTCGACGGGTGGGGCTCCGGCGGCGCCGCCGCCCGGCGTTGGAATCGTCCCGGTGCTCATCGGTCGCACTCTCCCCCGATCATGTTCATGAGGCCGAAGGTCGGAACGATGTCCGCGATGAACACGCCCTTGAGGAGCTCGGGCAGGATCGACACCGCCGCGAAGCAGGGCGGCCGCACGCGGCACTTCCAGGGCCGGCCCGTGCCGTCGGACACGAGGTAGAAGCCGAGCTCGCCGTTGCCCGCCTCGGTGTACGAGTAGACCTCGCCGGCGGGCACGTGGATGCCGTCCATGATGAGCTTGAAGTGCGCGATCATGGCCTCGATCGAGTTGTAGGTCTCGCTCTTGGGCGG
>DATKFB010000534.1:0-4545 GCA_035544435.1 Polyangia bacterium | reverse complement strand
GTGTTGATATGGCGCGAGGGGCGGCTGGCGCGCGTGGGCTTGGTTGCACTGATTGGCTTGCAGGCGATTTGGGGACTGGACATCGTCTTTTGGCCCACTCACCGCATCACGGGACGGTCGGGCATCGCCCTGGCTGCCGAGTTCTTTTCCCGATCTTTCTCCAAGGACCTGGCCGGCCGCACCAAGCCGTTCGAGGACTTCGCCGCGGTCGGCCGGGCGCTCCCGAGGGACGCCAAGCTGGTGATCCATCACCAGCACACTCGCGTCGGCTACGGCGTGATGACAGTGACGGACTGGCTCCCCGTGCAGTTCGGGATCGAATACGGCAGCCTTGGGTCCTCGGCGGCGGTCCACCGCCTGTTCAAGCAATATGGAGTCACCCACGTCACCTGGGTGCCGGACGTGGCCTACGGAGACGTCAGTCTCGCCGACGAGCTGGTCTTTCACACCTACGTGTCTCGCCACGCCGTGAGCCCGGAGATGCGGGGATCGCACCTCGTGGCCGCGTTGCCGAAGGACGAGCCCGGCGATGATGGTCACGTGGTCTTCTATTTCGGCTGCAACGGGACTTATGGCAACGGCCTCTACGACATCACGGACCTGAACGTTTGGCCGGCCTCGGTCCGCGGCTGGCCCCATGTCTATCCGCTGCCCCGCCAACCGCTCGCAGGCGATGGCGGCCAGGCCCTGGCCCTCGCCGCCCAGGCTTCGCATGCCGTCCTCGATCGACGCTGCCCCGGCGCGCCGCGCCTCGACGACTTCGAGCGCGTGGCCGACCTCGACGGCACCGAGCTCATGGTGCGCAAGCGCGCGGGCGCGCCCTGACCGGGTGCCTCGGGCGGCAGGCGAGCGCTGAAGAAATCCAGGACTTCGGGGTAGAGTCTGCGACGGATGTCGCGCCCCCTGCTCTCCCTCGTGATCCCGATGTTCAATGAGGAGCTCATGATCTCCGAGCTCGACCGACGCCTGCGGGACCTTCTGCGCGAGCTTCCCGAGGTGGGCGCAGCGTGGGAGGTCATCTTCGTCGACGACGGCTCGAAGGACCGCACGCTGGCCATGCTGAAGGAGCTCGCCGCGTCCGAGCCACGCTACAAGATCATCTCCTTTTCGCGGAACTTCGGCCATCAAGCCGCCATCACCGCCGGCGTCGACAAGGCCGACGGCGATGCGGTCGTCGTCCTGGACGCGGACCTGCAAGACCCGCCCGAGATCATCGCCGCGATGCTCGCGCGCTGGCGCGAGGGATATGAGGTCGTGTACGCCGTGCGGAAGAAGCGCCACGGCGAGACCTGGTTCAAGCGCGCGACGGCCGCGCTCTTTTACCGCTTGCTGCAGGCCATGTTGGGCGGAATCTCGATCCCGGCCGACGCGGGGGACTTTCGCCTCATGAGTCGCCCCGTGGTCCTCACGCTGCGGGCTCTGCGCGAACAGCACCGCTTCGTGCGCGGCATGGTGGCCTGGATCGGATTCAAGCAGGTCGCCGTCACCTACGAGCGGGCCGCGCGGTTCGCGGGCGAGACGAAGTATCCGCTCAAGAAGATGATCCGCTTCGCCGTGGACGGCATCACGTCTTTCTCGATCGTTCCTCTGCGCGCGGCGACCTGGTTGGGCTCGATGGCCGGGCTCGTGGCCATCAGCGTGGCGGTTTGGGCATTCATCCAGCGCCTCCTCGGGAACGTCGTGCAGGGCTGGACCACCATCATGATCGCCGTGTCATTCGGCACGTGCGCTCAGCTGCTCATGATCGGGATCCTCGGCGAATACATCGGGCGCATCTATGAAGAGGTCAAACGGCGCCCTCTTTACGTCGTGGGTCAGGAAGTGAACCTTCCCCGGGCACCGGGTGCGACCACGGACGCGCCGCCTTCGTGACGACACGCGCCGGCGGTTCGCTTGCGCGGCTTTCACCTCCATTGCTAACGTCCTGACGTTCATGTCGCTTTACGATCGCGTGCTCGGCATCCCGTTCGTTTACACGCACATCCGGCCGCTCGTCGTCGGAGGCGTCGACATGACACCCTCGTTCTCGAACCTCGAGGTGGAGCCGGACGACGTCGTCGTCGACATCGGGTGCGGGGCCGGCGAGGCGCTCAAGCACCTCACGCGGTTCCGCGCGCTCTACGGCTTCGACACCGATCCCACGGCCGTCGCCTTCGCGCGCAGGCTCGCCAACGGGCGCGCGAACGTGACGTTCGAAGCGAGAGCCGTAACCGCCGCCGACCTGGACGCCATCAAGCCGACCCGCGTCATGATGAACGGCCTGCTCCACCACCTCGATGACGAGCAGGCCATTGGTCTGCTGCGCATGTGCGCGGAGGTGCCGACCGTGCGCCGCATCGCGACTCAGGATCCGGTGATCTTGCCGGGACAGCCGCTCAGTAATTTTTTCGCTCGGCTCGATCGGGGCAAGCACGTGCGCAAGGAGGCCGGCTACCGCGTCCTCGCCGCGAAGGCTGGTCTCTCGATCGTGCGCGAACAGATCGTTCGAAGCCATCCCACGAAGGGAAGGGCGCTCTACTACATCACGGCTCTCGAACGGATCGCCCGTGGCTGACGACGCTCCAGTTCCGGCCGGAGCGGCCCCCGTGGCCGCGCCGCCCGAGGATCGCGGCGACGCGCCGCCGAGCGCCGCCCTTCCTGGACCCGACATCGTCGAGACTCCCGCCGAGACCGGTTGGGTGCCGCTCGCCTCTCCGCTCGAGGAGGCCTGGGAGCCCTGGCGCTCCTCGGGGGCGCAACCCTTCGCGCCCTCCCGTCTGCAGAGGGTAGCGCGTGCCGCCACGACGCCCGCCTCCGCACTCCGCGAGCCGCCCGCGCTCACGAGCGCGATTCGCGCGCTCGGGCTTCTCTTCGCCGTGGGCGTCTCGACGGGGCTCGCCGCCTGGGAGCTGCGCGCCGGGCCGCGCCTTCTCCGCTACGTGCAGGGGAACGAGCTGCCCGTGCGCGGCCGTCTCTTCGTCCTCGCCGACATGTTCGGCGCGGCCGGGGCGCTGTGCCTCGCGGCGCTCGTCTATCTTCTCGCGCGCCGCCGCCGCTTCCCGGAAGCCGCCAAGCGGCTCGGCGAGGTGGCCCGGCGCGTGTCGCCCCTCGCCCTCGTCGCCTTCGTCCCTCTCATGCTCGATTGGCAGCTCTGGGTGGGGCGGGAGCTGCCGTTCCTCATGCTCGCGGCCATCTTCGGCCTCGGCCTGCAGGGGCTGGCCCGGATGGCCTTCGCGTCGCCGCCGCTCGGCATCTTCGGCCGCTGGTCGCGCCGGCCGCGCGCGGCGCTCGCGCGCCTGGCGGCCCCGCTCGCGGGCCTGCGCAAGCGTCTGCCGCTCCTGCTCGTGATCCTGGGCGGCGCCGGCTACGCGGCCTACTTCGGCGCCGTCACGATCATCAGCCACCACAACCTGCGCACCTACGCCCTCGACCTCGGCCTAGAGGAGAATCTGGTCTGGAACGCGCTCCACTGGGCGCGTCCCTTCTTCAAAACGTCACCGCTCGGCGGCCCGACGGCCTCCCACTTCGGCTTCCACGCGACGTTCATCTCGTACCCTCTGTCGCTCATCTACGCGCTCGCGCCGCGCGCCGAGACGATGCTCGTCATCCAGGCCGTCATGATCGGCGCCGCGGCCCTACCGCTCTTCTTCTACGCGCGCCGGCACCTCGGCGACTGGATGGCGTGTCTGCTCGCGTACGCCTATCTGCTCTACCCTCCCGTTCATGGCGCCAACCTCTACGACTTCCACTACCTCCCGATCGGCGTCTTCTTCCTTTGGACGAGCCTCTACGCCATCGACTCCGGGCGCCCGATCTTGGCGGCCGTCGCCATCCTGCTCACGCTCTCGATCCGGGAGGACGTCGGGGCCGGCCTCGCGATCGTGGGGGCTTACCTGCTGCTCACGGGACAACGGCCGCGCGCAGGACTCTTGGTGGCGGCCGTGGGCGCGGGTTACTTCGTGCTCCTCAAGCTCATCATCATGCCGCGCGCCCTCGCGGGCGACTCGGCCTTCCTCTACATGTTTCGCGACCTGATTCCGACGGGCGACAACACCTTCGGCGGCGTCCTCAAGACGGCCATCGCGAACCCGGCCTACACGCTGAACACGCTCATCGAGCGAGACAAGCTGGTCTACGTCCTGCAGCTCTTCACGCCCATCTGCTTTCTCGCCCTCCGCCGGCCCATCGGCCTACTCTGCTGTCTTCCGGGCGTCTTCTTCACGCTGCTGTCGACCGGCTACGCGCCGCTCATCCAGACCTCTTTCCAATACACGGCGAACTGGACCACCTATCTGTTCATGGCGATGGTCGGCAACCTCGTCTGGGTCTCGCGCCCGCTCGCGACGGGCGACACGCTGGGGCCCGCGCGCCGCAAAGCCTGGGCGCTCGCGCTCGCGGCCTCGACGCTCATCGGAAGCTACGAGTTCGGCGCCATCTTCCAGCGCAACACGATCCGCGGCGGGTTCGGAACCTACACGTTCGGAACGACGGCCATTGATCTCGAGAACCGCAAGGCCGCGCGCGCTCTCATCGCCGAGGTTCCGCCACGAGCCAAGATCGTCGCCT
>DATKFB010000533.1:0-3952 GCA_035544435.1 Polyangia bacterium | reverse complement strand
TTCCACTCGTGCTGCCTTGCGATGTTGCGCAACCCTGTCGTGACCACGTCGTATCCTTCTTGACGCGGATGCTGCGAAGAAGGAGAAGCTAAGTGATGGCGGTAGCGATCGTGCCTGAGCCGCCCGAGGCGGATGCAAAGCCCTTCTTGAAGTGGGTCGGCGGAAAGCGCCAACTCCTCCCCCATCTCATCCCCCGAGCGCCGAAGGCGGATGACATCGGCACGTACTACGAGCCCTTCCTAGGTGGTGGGGCACTCTTCTTCCATCTTCGGCCCGCGCGCGCCGTTCTGTCGGATTCGAATGTTCGCCTCATCAGGGCATATTCAGGGTTGCGGGACGATCCTGATGGCGTGATCGATCGCCTCAAGGCCTACCGACACCATCACGGCAAGCCGTTCTTCCTAAAGATGCGGAGCTTGGATGTGGACGCTCAGACCGATGCTGGCGTCGCGGCTTGGCTGATCTATCTCAACCGCACTGCTTATAACGGTCTCTATCGGGTCAATAGCAAGAATCTGTTCAATGTCCCGTTCGGCGACTACAAGAAGCCGCTGATCTGCGATGAAGAGAATCTTCGCGCCTGCTCTCGCGTGCTCAAGCGCGCGGGCAAGATAGAAGTCCGGGATTTCTCCCAGGTGTTGAATGAGGCCCGCAGTGGCGATTTTGTCTACTTCGATCCGCCCTACGCGCCCTTGACTTCGACGTCTAAGTTCACCGACTACACGAGTGGGGGGTTCGGCGACAAGGATCAGATCCGCCTCCGGGATGTGGCTCTAGAGCTTAAGAACAAGGGAGTCAGAGTGCTCCTCTCGAACTCGTCGGCGCGCCGCGTCTCGAAGTGGTACGAAGATTTCGACTCTATATCCGTTGGCGCGCGAAGGTCCGTGAACTGCAAGCCGGGGTCGCGTGGCCCAGTCCAGGAGCTCCTGATCTACTAGAGGAACGACTGGTGGCTAAGACCTCGTCCGGTGGCGACCTCGAGAGAGAGGTCGAGGAGCTTGCCGCTAAGCTCGGTCTCGAGTCGCGACGACAGGTCAGGCTTGGCAGGCGACTCTGGGGCGCGGAACGACGCATCGATGTCGTGTTGACAGAACCGGTCTCTCGGAAGCGCCTCGGCGTCGAGTGCAAGTCGCAAAATACTCAAGGTAGCGCAGAAGAAAAGATTCCGGCGACGATCCAAGACATCGGTGCTTGGCCGATCCCGGGAATCGTCGTGTTCGCCGGTCACGGATTCAGCCCAACAATGCGATCCTTCCTGATCGCATCTGGTCGCGCTGTCGCGTCCGACGATCTCGAGGATTGGTTGCGCTTCTTCTTTGGGCTGGCTCTGGCTTAGGAAGCCGGCGGGCATTTAGCACCTCCGTCCGCCCGCGTGCTAAGGAGCGGCCATGGCAAACCTCGACGACCTCCAGAAGCAGCACGAAGCGCGCCTCGAAGCCGTCCTCGGCGAGATCGGCGGGCGCGGCGCCGAATCGGACTGGGCGCTCGTGCGCGCCCTCGTGCACAAGGCCGTGCACTTCGCCGCGGGACGGAAGAGCGTGCAGTTCTGCGCGCTCGCGACGTTCCTCGGCGAGATGATCGGGCACGCCCACCAGCTCCAGCACGGCGGCGACCAGGCCGCGCCCGCCCACCACGACGTCGTCCACTGAGAGATGATATTGTGCCGCGCATGAAAACTCTCACACCGCTGATGGCGCTCGTTGCCGTCGTAGGCATCGTGGGCGGCGCCGGATTCTCGGCGTGCAACAAGAAGACCGAAGGGCCGTCAGGTACGGCCGCCACGGGCGCCGCGGCGCCGCAAGGAGGGCTCGTGATCGAAGAAGTGAAGGCCGGCGAGGGCGCCCTCGCGACGAAGGGCAAGACGGTGTCGGTGCACTACACGGGCAAGCTCACCAACGGCACGAAGTTCGACAGCTCGCTCGACCGCGGGCAGCCCATCGAGTTCATGCTGGGCGCGGGCATGGTGATCAAGGGCTGGGACCAGGGCATCGAGGGCATGAAGGTGGGCGGCAAGCGCAAGCTGACGATTCCTCCCGAGCTGGCCTACGGCGCGCGCGGCACGCCGGGCGGCCCCATCCCGCCCAACGCGACGCTCGTCTTCGACGTCGAGCTCGTCGGCGTCAAGTAACGGCCACCGCGCGAGCGCGTGGGGGACTGGTCAATTCGTCGAATTTGGCTAAACTCCCGCGCCTTCCATAGACACCGCATTACGAAGGGACCCTCACGCTCATGCCCCCCATCGACAAAGTCCGCAACATCGGGATTTCGGCGCACATCGACTCCGGCAAGACGACGCTCTCCGAGCGCATCCTGTTTTACACGGGGAAGATCCACAAGATCGAAGAGGTGCGCGGCAAGTCGGGCGTGGGCGCCAAGATGGACTCGATGGATCTCGAGCGCGAGAAGGGCATCACGATCCAGTCCGCCGCGACCTACTGCGAGTGGGACGGCTTCAACATCAACCTCATCGACACGCCCGGCCACGTCGACTTCACGATCGAGGTCGAGCGTGCGCTGCGCGTCCTCGACGGCGCCGTGCTCGTGCTCTGCGGCACGTCCGGCGTCCAGTCGCAGTCGTACACCGTCGACCGGCAGATGCGCCGCTACAACGTCCCGCGCCTGGCGTTCATCAACAAGCTCGATCGCGCGGGCGCCGACCCGAAGCGCGTCACGGCGCAGCTCAAGGAGAAGCTCCGCCACAACACGATCACGACCCAGTTGCCCATCGGCGAGGAGGCCGACTTCGAGGGCATCATCGACCTCATCCGCATGAAGGCTTTCTTCTTCGACGGCGACGACGGCGAGGACGTCCGCGAGGAGGAGATCCCGGCTGACCGGCTCGAGGAGTGCAAGATCGCGCGCCACGACATGATCGCGGCCGTCGCCGATCACGACGAGGCCATCGCGGACAAGTATCTCGCGGAGACCGAGGTCGGCGTCGACGAGCTGCGCGCCGCCATCCGCCGCGTGACGATCGCGCTCAAGATGACGCCGGTCTTCATCGGCTCGGCCTACAAAAACAAGGGCGTCCAGCTCCTGCTCGACGGCGTCAACCTGTACCTGCCGAACCCCACGCAGGTGCAGAACATCGCCCTCGATCAAAACAACAAAGAGGAGAAGGTCATCCTCGTCTCTGAACCGAAGAAGCCCTTCGTAGGGCTGGCCTTCAAGCTGGAAGACGGCCGCTATGGCCAGCTGACTTACATGCGCATCTACCAGGGGACCGTCACGAAGGGCGACTTCATCGTCAACAACTCGGCGAACGGCAAGCGCGTCAAGGTGCCGCGCCTCGTGCGCATGCACTCGAACGAGATGAACGACATCGAAAGCGCCACGGCGGGCGACATCGTGGCGCTCTTCGGCGTCGAGTGCGCGTCGGGCGACACGTTCACCAACGAGTCGATCGCTTACACGATGACGTCGATGCACGTGCCCGAGGCCGTCATCTCGCTGGCCGTCGCGCCCAAGGACAAGGCCAACGCCACCAACTTCTCGAAGGCCCTCAACCGCTTCACGAAGGAAGACCCGACCTTCCGCGTCCACCGCGACGAGGAGTCGGCCCAGACCATCATCAGCGGCATGGGCGAGCTCCACCTCGAGATCTACATCGAGCGCATGAAGCGCGAGTATGCGTGCGAGGTGATCTCGGGCAAGCCGCAGGTCGCCTACCGCGAGGCCATCGGACAGATGTCGGAGTTCAGCTACACGCACAAGAAGCAGACGGGCGGCTCGGGTCAGTTCGCCCGGGTGTGCGGGTTCCTCGAGCCGCTCCCGCCTGACGCCGTCGAGCACTACGAGTTCGTCGACGAGATCTCCGGCGGCTCGATCCCGAAGGAGTTCATCGGCGCCTGCGAGAAGGGGTTCAAGGAGGCGATCGCCAAGGGCAGCCTGATCGGCTTCCCGGTCTCGGGCGTGCGCTGCGTGATCAACGACGGCGACTACCACGACGTCG
>DATKFB010000532.1:0-2277 GCA_035544435.1 Polyangia bacterium | reverse complement strand
AGGCGCTCGGGGCGCGCATGCCGGGCGTCGTGGCGCAGTCCCCCGAGCCCGACGCGCGTCCGTTTCGTCTCCGGCTCACGCTGTCGGCCCAGGGCGTCGCGCGCGTCGCGCTGACCGACGCGGAGGGCGCGCTCCGCCTCGAACGCGAGCTCGACCTGCCCAAAGGCGGCGCCGCCGCCGGTACGCCGCGCGACCGCGCCGACGCCTGCGCGGCCCTGGCCGAGACCGTCGCGCTCATCGTCGAGCGCTACATGCGGCACATCGGCTACCACGAGCCTCCGCCTCCAGCCCTGATCGAGCCCAACGCCGTCCCGCCGCCGCCTCCGCCCCCCGCGCCGCTCGGACCGGCCCGGCGCCTCGGCGTCGGCGTCGCCGCGCGACCGCCCCTCGGCGCCTCCTGGCGGTTCGAGCCGGAGCTCACGGGCGCCGTGCGCTTCGGGCACCTCGATGTCGCGGCCAGCGCGGGCGCCGATCTGCCGGCCGACGAGGCCGTCCCCAAGTCCGGCGGCCACGGGTCGCTCGACCTGCGCATATTTCCGGCGCGGCTCGCCCTGGGGTGGACGATCCCGCTCGACGCCCGCTTCGCGCTCGTGCCGGCCCTGGGCACCGGCGTCGACGTGGTCCTCGCCGAGACCCGCGGCATCATCGTGACGCGCCGCTCGACGGCCGTCGAGCCCGTGGTCGAAGCCGGCGTGCGCGCGCGGGCCACCCTCACGCGCCTTCTCTGGCTCGACCTGCACGCCTTCGGGGGGCTCGACCTGCGGCCTGAGCAGTTCATCGTATTCACGAACCCGATGGGGACCTCCGCGCCCGAGACCGTCTTCATGACGCCGCGTGTCTACACGCGCATCGGCGTCGATTTTGGGGTCTACTTGGGGAAGAAGTAAGGCTCTGGATTGCCTCTAATGGGGCTGGATGGTGAAGCGCGACGGCATCGAACGGACCGCCCCCGACCTCGGCCCCACCGGGCTCGAGGCGCGCGAACGGGACATGGTCCGCCGGTGCGTCGACGGCGACACGACGGCCTGGCGCACCCTCTACGACCGGCACTTCCCCGACGTCGAGCGCCTCGTGGCCACGCTCGGCATCGTCGACGCCGAGGCGGACGACATCTGCCAGGAGATCTTCGTCATCGTCTACAAGAACCTGGCGCGCTTCCGCGGCGAGGCGCGCCTGTCGACGTGGATCTACCGGCTCGCGACGCGCGAGGCGATCCGCTTCGCGCGAAGACGGCGCCTGCTCCGGGGCCTCGCCGACCTGTTCGCGCGCGAAAGACGCGAATCTCCCACCGCCGAGTTGTTCGAGAACGCGGCCGGGCGCCGGCACTACCTGCGCCAGCTCCTCGATAGGCTGCCGCCCGAGCGCCGGCTCGCGCTCGTGCTGTACGAGATCGAGGGCGTACCCGTGAGCGAGATCGCGCGCATCTCCGATTGCGCGGAGAACACCGTCTGGACGCGGCTTCACCGCGCCCGCACCGAGCTCGAAAAGTTTGCCAAAGAGGCCATGAAATGAACGACGCGCGGTGGTTGGACGACGTGGAAGACGCGGGGCGGAGCGCGCTGCGGCGCGGCCTCGACGAGAGTGAGCGCTTCGCGCATTCGGAGCTCGCGCAGCGCCGCGTCTGGGCGCGCGTCTCGGACCCGGTGCGCGCGCGCCGGGCCACGCGAGGCGCCTTCCTGCGCGGCGCCGTCGTGGCCTCGGCGCTCACGGCGATGGCGATCGTGGCCCTCGACCACGCGCGCGTCTCGACACCCGCCGCCGGGGAGCGGGCCGACGGCGCGCGTCCCGCGCCCTCGCAGACCGCGGGCGCGACGGCCAGCACGACTTCGCAGACCGCCGGCTCCGCGCCGCTCGCCGTGGTCGCGCCCTCGGGGGCGGTGGTCGAGACGGGCGCGGGCGAGCGGCTCGTGCGCATCCTGCCGCGCCGCGCGCGCGCCGAGCTCGCGCCGGGCACGTCGGTGGCCGTCGACGAGCAAGGTCGTCCCGAGCTCCGGCGCGGCGAGGTGCGCTTCTCCGTGGCCGCTCCCGCCACGCGCGACGCGCAGCTGTTCTCCGTGCGCGTCGCCTCTTATCGGGTCGTCGTCGCGGGCGCGCGCTTCGTCCTCAAGGCCGAGGCGCAATCGGTGAGCCTCGCCGTCGACGAGGGCGAGGCCGAGATCTGGAACGGCTCGCACGTCGTGCGCATCGGCTCGGGCGAGACATGGTCCAGCGACGCGGCTGCGCCGCGGGCGCACGCGGGCGCGCCGCGCGCGGCGCGCGAGAAAGGGGCACCCGCCC